>DASPMK010000401.1:0-10636 GCA_035627075.1 Azospirillaceae bacterium | reverse complement strand
GACAGGCCCGGGCGCAACAGGCCCTTGAGCGGACTGTCCGCCGGAACGGCGATGCGCACCGGCACGCGCTGAACGATCTTGGTGAAGTTGCCGGTGGCGTTTTCCGGCGGCAACAGGCTGAACTGCGAGCCCGAAGCCGGCGAGAAGCTCTCCACCACGCCCTTCAACGGCACTCCCGGAAAGGCATCGATCTTCAACTCCACCGGCTGGCCCGGCCGCATGTGGGCCAATTGGGTTTCCTTGAAGTTGGCGACCACGTAAACATCAGGCAGCGGCACGATGGCCAGGAGTTGCTGGCCGGCGCGGGCGTACTGCCCCACTTGGACGCCGCGGTTGCCGACCACCCCGTCCACCGGCGCGCGGATCACCGTGTTGTCGAGATCGACTCGGGCCGCCTGATGCTGCGCCTGGGCCTGGGCCAGATGCGCCTCCACCTCGTGCAGCGCCGCCTGGAGCACGCCTGTCTCGTCCAGCCGGGCGGCACGGGTGGCTTTGGCCTCGGCGATCCGGGCCTCGGCCTTACGCAGTGCGGCATCAGCCTCGTCGAACGACTGGCGGCTGGCGAAATTGTTGCCGCGCAGGCTTTTTACCCGCTCGAACTCCTTGGATGCCCGCAGCCGCTCAGCCTCGGCGGCGGCCACTTGGGCGCCGGCCTGCTCGATCAGGGAATGCTGTAACACCAGCTTGGACTGGGCGCTGGCCAAGGCGGCCTTTTGCGCGTCCACCGCCGCCTCGGCTTCGGCGGCCTTGGCGGCGTAGTCGCGGTCCTCCAGCACGACGAGCACGTCGCCGCCACGGACCTGCTGGTTCTCGGCGACCCGTACGTCGCGCACATAACCGGCCACGCGGGGGCTGACCACCGAAATGTCACTCTGGACGTAGGCGTTGTCGGTGGACTGAAGGAATCGGCCCTCGATCCACCATAACCAGCCGCCATACCCCCCACCGACGAGCGCCGCCGCCGCGACGCCGCCCAGGACGATCTTGCGCACGCTCTTGGCCATTGCCCGCATCCTTCCCTATAACTCTCCAATCCCCTGAAACGGGGGACATGAACTGAACCGTTCAGTTTTCGCTTGCGTCAAGATGGCCCTGCCGCCATGTACTGTCAACGAGAAACTGAACGGTTCAGTTTAGCCGCCGACCGGCCGCGGGAAGCCGGTCTTGTCTGAAGGAGAGAAGGTCCATGTCCGCCATCACCGCCAAGGCCGAACCGGGCTCCAAGCATGCCCAGATCCTGGCCGCCGCGCGCCAACTGTTCCTGGAGCAGGGCTACGAGACGGCCAGCATGGACGCGATATCCAAGGCCGCCAAGGTGTCGAAGGCCACGCTCTACGCCCATTTCACCGGCAAGGAGCAGCTTTTCGCCGCCATTGTCGCCTGCGAGTGCGACGACTACCGGCGGAAGATCATGAGCGCGGCGGTCGAGCGGCCGGACGTGCGCGAGGGCCTTCTGGAAATTGGCCGGCGGTTCCTCAAGATGCTGGTGTCGCCGCATGTGCTGAGCGCGCACCGCATGATCATCGCCGAAAGCCCCCGCTTTCCCGAGTTGGGCCGCGCCTTCTACGACAACGGCCCGGCCCGCACCATCGCGCAACTTTCCGACTATCTCCGCCAGGTAGAGGAGCGCGGCCAGCTTCGTATGCCCGACCCGGTGCTGGCGGCCGAGCAGTTCCTGGGCATGATCAAGGTGCATGTCCACCTGCGCCACCTGCTTGGTATCGACACCGAAACCTCCGACGCCGAGGTCGAGCGCACCGTGACGGCGGCGGTGGACATGTTCCTGCGCGGCTACGCGCCCTGAGAGGACAAAGCCCTTGCCGCCTCGCGTTCCTGGGCGACGGCGGCGCGGATGCCGGCGGCGGTGGCGACACGTTCCCCCAGCCGTCTCCCTGCGGGACATCGCGGAACAGGCGCCAGACCCGACCGGCCTGTTCGGGGCTGTACGCGGTGCCCTCGGCATCCAATACCGCGCAATACCGCGCGCGACCTTCGGGCATGCCCCACCCCGACGGGTGCCCGCTCAAGGTCGTGGACCGGGAAACCGGCCAGGATATGCGGGCGGCCTTGGTGAGGGCCGATGGACGTGAGGTGGAGGGACTGGCGGCGCTGAAGGGGATACCCTGGCCGAATCGGGGTTGAACCATGCCGATCGGGCCACGTAGCCGCGCCTTGACGCCGAAAAGCGCCTTCACCACTTACAGAGTACCAAGTTTGGTCCGGGCCCCTCTGGCAGCCGGTGGCACGGCTGCGATGTCGGACCTTCCACGTGCGTGCCGTACGCGGGAGTGTTCCCCCCATGGAATCGCTTTGGGTCTGGCTCGCCTTCAACGCTTTCGTCGTCGTTCTCCTCACCCTCGATCTCGGAGTCCTTCACCGCAAGGACCGGGAGATCGGCGTGCGGGAGGCGTTGGGCTTGAGCCTTTTGTACGTGCTGCTGGCGGGCACGTTCGCCACCGGCATCTTCCTTTACCATCCGCGCGGCGAGGCCGCGGGGCTGGAATTCGTCACCGGCTACCTCATCGAGAAGAGCCTCAGCCTCGACAATATTTTCGTCTTCGTGTTGATCTTCACCCATTTCCAGGTGCCCGCCGCCTACCAGCACCGGGTGCTGTTCTGGGGCATCCTGGGGGCACTGGCCATGCGCGCCGCGATGATCCTGGCCGGCGTTCAGTTGATTCATTGGTTCGAGCCGGTGGTGCTGTTGTTCGGCGCCTTCCTGATTCTCACCGGCATCAAGATGCTGTGGGCGATCAACCAGGAACCCGATCTGGAGAACAACCGGGTGATCCGCTTCGCCCGACGCCATCTGCGGGTAACCGACGACTATCATGGCCACGACTTCTTCGCGCGCCGCGACGGCGTGCTGTGGGTCACGCCCCTGTTTCTGGTCCTGGTGCTGGTTGAAGCATCCGACGCGGTGTTCGCGGTCGACTCGATCCCGGCCATCCTGGCCATCTCCACCGACCCGTTTATTGTCTACACCTCCAACGTCTTCGCCATCCTGGGCCTGCGCGCGCTCTACTTCGCGCTGGCCAACGTGGTCCACCGCTTCCATTACCTGAAGGTCGGGCTGTCGCTGGTGCTGGTCACCATCGGCGCCAAGATGATCCTCAACGGCGTCAACACCCTGTTCCTCGACGGCGCCTGGGGCGACAAGGTGGTGCCCACGGAATGGGCGTTGGTCCTTACGGCGGTGCTGATCGGCGGCTCGATTCTCGTCTCGCTGGCCAGGCCGGCGCCCGAAGCCAAGCCGCAGGGCTGGGTGCCGGGAACCACCACCCGCCAGGGCAAACCCCACGCCGAGCCCCGACCGGCCGGGGACTGAGGGCGGATTGACGGCGGTAGCAATGCCGTGATGGGCGCCGCCGCCGTTCCCTTGCCCGGCATCCTGGTGTAACTGTCTCGCTCGACGGGGCCGGCATCAATCGCCGGCCCCGGCTTTTCGTCGAAAGAGCGCGACCTTGGCCTTGAGCAGTGGACTTGCCCCGCAACGACCGCAACTGACCTTCACCAGCAAGATCAGGATGATCAACTGGGGGCTGGTGCTTCTGGTATGCGTCATCACCGGATTCGGCATCGGCCTTCTCTACTCCGCCGCCGGCGGCAAGTGGGAGCCCTGGGCCATGGCCCAGCTCGTGCGCTTCATCCCCGGCTTCGTCATGATGCTGGTGATCGCCGTGGTGGACGTGCGGCTGTGGATGCGCTTCGCCTATGTGATCTACGGCGCGGTGCTGGTGTTGCTGGTGGCCGTGGAGATCATGGGCCACATCGGCATGGGGGCGCAGCGCTGGATCAACCTGGGCTTCTTCGTGCTGCAGCCGTCGGAGCTGATGAAGCCGGCGCTGGCGCTGGCGTTGGCCCGCTACTTCCACGGCATGACCCTTGATCAGGTCGGCCGCCCGCTGGTGCTGATCCCGCCGATGGCGCTGGTGTTCCTGCCGGTGGGCCTTGTGCTCTTGCAGCCCAATCTGGGCACCGCGCTGCTGTTGATCCTGGGCTCGGGCGCCATGTTCTTCGCCGCCGGGGTGCGGCTGTGGAAGTTCGGGATCGCCATCGGCGGCGGCCTGTCGGCCATCCCCATCGCCTGGGAGTTCCTGCACGACTACCAGAAGCAGCGCGTCTACACCTTCCTCGACCCCGAGCGCGACCCCCTGGGGCATGGCTACAACATCCTCCAGTCCAAGATCGCGCTGGGCTCGGGCGGGCTGTTCGGCAAGGGCTTCATGATGGGCTCGCAGAGCCAGCTCATGTTCCTGCCGGAAAAGCACACCGACTTCATCTTCGTGGTGCTGGCCGAGGAGTTCGGCATGGTCGGCGCCCTGGTGCTGCTGGCGCTTTATCTGCTGATGCTGATCTACGGTTTCGCCATCGCCATCTCGTGCCGCAACCAGTTCGGCCGGCTGTTGGGCGTTGGCCTGACGACCCAGTTCTTCCTCTACATGTTCGTCAACGTCGCCATGGTGATGGGCCTGATCCCGGTGGTGGGCATTCCGCTGCCGCTGGTTTCCTACGGCGGCACGGCCATGCTGACGCTGACCATCGGCGTGGGCCTGCTCCTGAGCGTATCGGTCCACCGCGAGATTCGCATTCCGCGCTCCGGCGTCGGCGAGGTCTGATACGGGCGGCGTTTGAACACTTTCATGATTTGCCGCCCGTATTATCCTTTCGAAAGGCTAAAAGCCTTGATCTGTCGGGTTCAGCGGTTCCTCCCCTTCCGGCCAGTGGCCGCAGGGCCGCGCGCGTCCGAGATCAAGATGAAGGGGGCAGAAAGGGTGGCGGCATGGCACCGATGGACCCGTGGGAACCGCTGATCGCGTTCTTTCATATCTTCACGGCCGCGGTGACCAACCCGCTGCTGGCGCTCCTGGTGGTGATGCTGGTAAGCGCCGCACGAAGCCGCTGGCCGATGGCGACGGGGTTGCCGGCACTGGCGGCGCTGGATGCCGCCTTCGTCCACGTCACTGAAAGCCACCCGCCACCCTGGCCGATCCTGGCGGCGGGGGAAGCGCTGGGGGTGCTGGCGCAAGGGATGGTCGCCGTCCTGATGGTGACGGCGGCGCGGCGCTGGGTGGGACGCGAAGAGCGGTAGCCGGCGAGCCCGGTCCCTACTTCTCCTCCACCCTCTGCGGTTCGCCCTTCTGGATCAGCACCTTGTCGATGCGGCGACCATCCATGTCCACCACCTCGAAGCGCGTGCCCTGCCAGATGAAGTTCTCGCTGGCTAACGGCACATGACCGATGTTGGCCAGCACGAAGCCGGCCAGCGTATGGAAGTCGCGGTCGCCCTTCAGTCCCTTGAGGCCGATCAGCCCCTCCACCTCATCGATGGGGGTCATGCCGTCCACCAGCCACGAGCCGTCCTCGCGCCGTACCGCCGCGGCCTCCCCGTCACCCGGCTCCGGCATCTCGCCGGCGATGCTCTCCAGGATATCGGTCAGGGTCACGATACCCTCCACCGTGCCGTATTCGTCGACCACGATGGCCAGGTGCTGGGAATGCTGCTTCAACAGGTCCAGCAGGCGCAGCACCGGCGTGCCGTCGTGGACCACCAGCGGCTTGGTCAGCGACGCCATGAGGTCCAGCGCCTCGCCCTCCAGCACCTGGTCCAGCAGGTCCTTGGCCTTGACCACGCCCAGGAAGTTGTCGAGATCGCCTCGGCACACGGGATAGCGGGAATAGGCGCTCTCGGCGATCTCGCGGCGGGTCTGGTCGGGAGCGTCGGTGGGATCAAGCCACTGGACATCGGGCCGGGGCGTCATGATCGAGCGCACGGTGCGATCGGACAACCGCAGCACCCCCTCGATCATCTGCCGCTCGACCGGCTCGAACACGCCGGTCTGGGTGCCTTCGGCGATGAGGGTCTTGACCTCCTCCTCGGTCACCATGTTGTCCGTCGTGGTCGGCAGGCGCAGCAGCTTCAGCACGGCCTCCGTGGAGGCACCGAGCAACCAGACCAGCGGCGCGGCGGACCGGGACAGGATGCCCATCGGCCCAGCCACCGCCACGGCGATGCGCTCGGCGTTGTTAAGCGCCACACGCTTGGGCACAAGCTCGCCCACGATCAGCGACAGGTAGGTGATCGCCACCACCACGGAAGCGAAGGCCAGTTCCGGCGCCAGCGGCTCCAGGGACGGGAAGGCGGCCAGCCACGCCGCCAGCGGCTCGGACAGGGTGGCGCCGCCGTAGGCGCCGGCGACCACCCCGACCAGGGTGATCCCCACCTGCACGGTGGACAGGAACCGGCTGGGATCGTCCGTCAGCGCCAGCGCCGCGCGGGCACCGCGACGGCCGTCCTCGGCCATCTGCTGGAGCCGGGCGCGGCGGGACGACACCACCGCCATCTCCGACATGGCGAAGAAGGCATTGAGCAGGATCAAAGCCAGGATGACGAGCAGTTCCCACATCATGGTGGCGGCGGCCTCGGACGTGGTCCCTCAGGTGAATACGACAGCGACGAGCATCAACAGGCCCTTGGCAAGGCCGAACATCACGGCCGCAACCAACACCCCGCTGAACGCGGCGGTGATGAGGCCGAAGAGGACGACAAGCCCGTCCTTTTCCAAGAGCCCCAGGGCCATCATGACGATCGCCAGCGCTGGCAGCATGTTGCCGAGCGGGATCGGCAACGACAGGATGAGCGCCAGCAGCAGGCAGACGGCGCCCAGCGCCCGCTCGAAACGGACATCGGCGAGGAACGGGAGACGGGGCTTCATCATGCCCTCGATCCAGGCGATGTAACGCTTGCCGGCGTTGGTCCAGCGCTCCAGCATCGCGCGGTCGAGCGGCAACCGGGCAAGCCGCTTCGGCAGCCACGGCTTCGGCAGGCCCAGCGTCATCTGGGCGGCGAACAGCACCAGCGGCAATCCCAGCACGGTCGAGGTGCCGGGCGGCATGGGGATCACATTGGGCAGGGCAAACACCAGAAGCAGGGCGCCGAAGGCGCGGTTGCCCAGCATGGCCACGAGGTCGCCCAACGTCACCTCGTCCGATGGATATTCCTCCAGGAACTGGTCGATCAGTTCCGAGGCGCGGCGCCAGCGTGTGGAGCCGGTGGCGGTCAGCGCGTTCATGCCGCGCACCGCCCTCCACGCCAAGCGGGGTATATGTGACTGCCCATCAGTATCGGGTCTGCCGTCCAGGTTTCTGTCATGCTATAGCGGATCATCCTGGCAAGGGGTAGGGCTTTGTCGGCGTCGGGCTTCACCCTGAACGCCCGATCAACAACAAGAACGAGGTTTTACGTGGCACTCCAGGTGTCTCTCGATCCGGCCATCATCCAGGAACAGCGGGCGCTGTTGCGCGGCATGCTCGCCAACCCGGGGACCTCGGCCCGCCAGCGCTACCTGATCAACGAACTCCTGCGCATGTTGGCGCAGCTTGAGGACAGCGAAAAGACCGCCTTCCCCGCCTCCTCGGCTCCGGCGGAGGCCGGGTAGGCGCCTCAACCGCCCGCCGCGCACCATCGGCGCCATATGTCGCGCAGTGCCGCCTCCAGGTGGCGCGCGAAGCGAGGACCGTCACAAAGCGGAGAGGCCGCCATCCGCTCGCGCTGGCCGGCGCGCAGGGCGGCCAGCCGTCCGGGAGCGGTGGCCAGATCCGTGGCGATGGCGACGTAGTCGCCGGGTGAGGACGCCGCCCATTCCGTGAGGCCAAGGCCGGACAGGAAGCCCAAAGTCTGGCGCGACACCGGCCGCGGTCCAGGCAAGGTGACGATCGGCACGCCCATCCACAACGCCTCGCAGCTGGTCAGCCCGCCGCAGAAGGGGAAGGTGTCGAGCGCGATATCGACATCGGCGTACTGGGCCAGCATGTCCGGGTGCCGGGATGCCGGCCGCAGGTCCAGCCGAGCCTCGTCGATTCCCTCGGCGGCGAACGCGTGGCGGATTCGCCGGCACTCGGACGGTGCCAGGAAGTTCTGCCACTTGATGACCATCCGGCTGCCGGGAACGGCGTTGAGGACCGCCGCCCACAACCGGATCACCTCCCCCGTCACCTTGGACAGATTGTTGAAACTGCCGAAGGTGATGTGTCCCCGCTCCAGGCACGGCGGCGGGGCGACGTCCGGCGCGAAGTCCGGCGGCTCGTAGCAGAAGCGGCCGTCGGGCAGCCGCACCACCGCCTCGACAAACCAGCGCTCATCGCCCGGCGGCACGGTGACCGGGTCCATGAGGATATGGTCCATGGCCGCAAGGCCGGTGGTGTTGAAATAGCCGATCCAGCCCACCTGCACCGGGGCCGGCTTGGCGGCGAACAGTTGCAGGCGGTTGCCGGCGGTATGGCCGGCAAGGTCGACCAGGATGTCGATTCCGTCGTCGCGTATTCGCTGGGCCAGGGCCTCGTCGGACACGCCCACGATAAAGCGCCAGGCGATGGCCCCGGCCTTGAGCCGTTCGGTGAAGTCATCCTCGTGCAGCCGGCCCGAGTAGAACACCGATTCGATCCGCGCCTTATCGAGGTTGGGGATGACCCGCGCCAGGTAGTAGCCGACCGGATGCCGCCCCAGGTCCGACGATACGAAGCCGACCCGCAACGGGCGGTCCGGATCGCGGTCGTTGGTGGGCGGCGGCAGCCGCGTCACCACGCCCCGGCCATGGCGGACGTCCCAGACGACATGCTCGGCCAGCAGTTCGGCGTTGGTCAGGTGCTCGTCGTAATTGAGGCACATCAACAGGTTGCTGTGCGCCGCCTCGTAAGTCGGCTGCATCGCGAGCGCGCGAAGGAAGCTTTTGGTCGCCTCCTCAATGCGCCCCTGGCCCATCAAGGTCATGCCCAGATTGTTGTGGGCGCTGACGTTCCCGGCGTCGAGGCGCAACGCCTGCCCGAAAGCCGCGACCGCCTCGTCGAGACGGCACATCGCGCGGAGCGCCGCCCCCAGATTGCTGTGGGCGTCCCGGTTGCGCGGGTCGATCTCGGTGACGGCGCGATACCATGGCTCGGCCTCCTGCGGCCGCCCCATGTCCATCAGCACGTTACCGAGGTTGTTGAGAATATTCGCGTCCCTCGGCCGCAAGGTCCGCGCCGCGTGATAGGCCTGCGCCGCCTCGGCCAAGCGGCCGCAGCCGCGCAAGGTGTTCCCGAGATTGTAGAAGGCGTCGGGAGAGGCTGGAAAAACCGTAACGGCCCGGCGGATCAGTTCGACCGCCTCGGTGTGGTTGCCGCGCCGCCGGACGGCGAGGCCCAGCAGGTGCAGGGCGTCGAAGTTTCCCGGCGCGGCCTCCAGCACCCGGCGGTAGATTGCCTCCGCAAGGTCGAGGCGATCGGCCCGGTGATGGGCAAGAGCGACGGCAAGAGCTTCGGAAACGGTGACCATGGTCGACATCTATACCACGCCGGCCGGCGCTATCCACCCCACTGCGACGCAATGACCGCTCGACATCGGAAAGCGTCGATCCCGGACACCGCCGTCAGAGGGCGCGGAGGCGCCCCCTCCCCGCCCAGGATCTCCGTCAGCCCTTGCGGTCGGCCGCCGCCGGTGTGCTGGCGAGCCCGACTCGCTTCTGCTAGACTCGAGGGATGGCGTCACGTCGTTCCTCCTCCCGCACCGTCCACCATCCCGATCAGTTCGATCTCCTCGACTTCCCCGAGGCGACGGCGGTCATGCTCACCTATTCCGGCCGGACGGTGGACCTTGAAAGCCCTGATTTCAGCCATTTCGAGATCGAGGATATCGCCCGGCCGCTGGCCTACCAGTGCCGGTTCGTCGGCAACACGCGCGCCTTCTACAGCGTGGCCCAGCACTGTGTCCTGGCCAGCCGGCTGGCCCCGGGGGGATTCGAATACGATGCCTTGATGCACGATAGCGAGGAGGCGTTTACCGGCGACTGGCCGACCCCATGGAAGGTCCGCATCGGCCGCGATGCCATCAAAACCGCGGTCGCCCCGCTGAAGCTGGCTCTGGCCCACCGCTTCGGCCATCGTTACCCGGAACCTCAAGCGGTAAAGCTGGCCGACCAGCGGGCGTTGGCGACCGAATTGCGGGATTTATGCGCGCCCCATCGAGTGAACTGGCAGGATCTGCCCGCCCCCGATATCGAGCCGATACACCCGCTTGCCCCGGATGAGGCGATGGAAGCATTCCTGGAACGCTTTCGCGCTTTGGCGCCATGCCGAAAAGAATAGAGCGCCCTTCCCGATAAGGAACGGCGCTCCATCATCGCGTTATACCCGTTTCAGAAAGTTCTGACCGGCGGCCAGAACTTTCTGAACTTGGTAGTTAGAGCGTTAAACCCCACACATCACCTAGCCTTGATCGACAGGGTGATGCGGACGAAGCCTTCACGCACCGTCCCTATCAGCTCCGCTCAATGTCGGAAGGATGCCAGACGGCCCCACGCGGGCGGCGGATTCGCTTGCGTGGATCACTGCCCTCCTCACGATGACGCGCCGGCAACGGCGGCATCGCCCCCTCCTCCTCCTGCACTCCGGCCTCCTCGGCGGGCGAGATGCCGGCGCAAGCCTCGAAAAAGGCTTTCAGCGCCATGCGCGCGCCTGGGTCCTTGATGCGCTGAAAGTTGCGGGCAAGGACAAGGGCCTCGCGTGATCGCATCGGAACCTCCGGCTCCTCGCCATCACCCACGGGCGCTCCGCCCTTCCGGGCAGGCCCGTCATCGAAGGCTTCCCGCCCGTCCACATC
>DASPMK010000400.1:0-16443 GCA_035627075.1 Azospirillaceae bacterium | reverse complement strand
GGGAGGAGAAGCTCGCCAGCGTGGCGGACCTCGAGGGGCTGTACGCGCACTTGCAGGACGCCGCCGTGCGCAGCGGCTTCCACGTGCCGGACTCCGGCTCGAAGCTGCCGGAGAGGCTGCGGCGCCTCTTCTCCAGGGTGCCGCAGATGACGCGGGAGGAGATCAACATCCTGCGCGGGCTCCTCAAGGCGCTTCTGGCCCGGCGGGGCGGCGGCGAATAGTTGATCGGAACAGTCGGACAATCTAATATCCCGAGCATGTTCAAGCAGCTGCGCAGCGACATAGCCTGCATCCTGGAGCGCGATCCGGCCGCGCGCACGTGGTGGGAAGTCCTCAGCTGCTACCCGGGGCTGCACGCGATCTACATCCACAAGCTCGCGCGTTGGCTGTGGCTGCACGAGCTGCACTGGCTCGGCCGCATCGCCTCGCAGCTCGGGCGCTGGCTCACCGGCATCGAGATCCATCCCGCGGCGAAGATCGGCCGCTGCGTCTTCATCGACCACGGCATGGGCGTCGTCATCGGCGAGACGGCGGAGATCGGCGACGACGTGACGCTCTATCATGGGGTGACGCTGGGCGGCACCTCGTGGAACAAGGGCAAGCGCCACCCGACGCTGGGCGACGGCGTGACGGTGGGGGCGGGGGCCAAGATTCTGGGTCCCATCACCATCGGCGCACAGGCGCGGGTGGGGGCCAACGCCGTGGTGGTGACGGAGGTGCCGCCGAACATGACGGTGGTCGGCATTCCCGGTCGCGTCGTGCTGCCGACCGCCGGCCGCCGCGTGGCCGAGCACGGCATTGATCTCGACCATCACTTGATGCCCGACCCGGTGGGCAAGGCGATCGCCTGCCTGATTCAGCACATCAACCGCATCGAGGAGCGTCTCGACGGTGAGCCGGCGGCGCTTGACGGGGTGGTCTGCTCGCGGTGCGGCGACACCTGCGACCAGCAGGGGCGCAACCCGCCGCTTGAGCCCCTGCCCGAAGACTTTTCCATTTGAAGGGAGTTCCCGCGATGTCCAGCTTCCAGGACGATCTTGACGATCTCGAAAGCGCCGAGGACTTCCTGCGCTACTTCGGCATTCCCTATGACCCGAGGGTGGTTCACGTCAACCGTCTGCACATCCTCCAGCGCCTCCGCGACTACCTCGACAAGGAAGACGGGCTGGATGCCCTGGCCGAGGACGCCCGGCGCGCCCGCTACAAGGCGCTGTTGGAATTGGCCTACGGCGACTTTGTAACATCGAACGCCATCACCGAGAAGGTGTTCAAGGTCCACAAGGAGCAGGCCAAGGCCCAGGAAGGCCGCTTCGTCTCGCTCGACAGCCTGACGGTGCGCGGCTTCACCGTGACCGACTCTGGGAAGGCGGGGTAACCGGATAGGGGGGCGCAGCGCCCCCCCCGCTGTCACGATTGGGCGAGCGGCTTCACAGCCTTGACAAATTCGGGCCAAGGCGTTTCGAAGCCAAGCGGCCGGATGGCCGCGCCCGGCGTTTGATACCGACGAGCGATTGAAATGACTTTTCAATCGCTCGTCGGTCGCCGCGACCGCGGCGGCGCGCCCGCGTGGGCGCGAAAGCCAAGCGCGCGGAGGCGCGCGCCCGGCATTTGAGGGCAAAGGCGAGTCCCTTCAGGGGCTCGCCGGTATGAGAGTTCAGAAAGTTCCGACCGGCGGTCGGAACTTTCTGAAACTGGTATTACATCACCCCTTCCGGGACCACGACCTCGACATTGAGCGGGAGCACCAGCCTGAAAAGCGCTCCACCCTGGTTTTCCAGGGTGAAAGAGGCGCCAAGCTGACCGCACAGCCGGGTGATGATCTGCATGCCCAGGTTTCCGCGCTCGGGATCGAAACCGTCGGGCAGGCCTACTCCGTTGTCGAGAACCGTCAAAACGAGATCGGCTCCCCGCTGGCGGAGCGACACGCTCACTTCTCCCGTCCGCCCTCCCGGAAAACCGTGCTTGATCGCATTGATGACCGTCTCGTTGACGATTAGGCCAAGAGGCAGGGCTTGTTCGATGTGAAGCGGCAGGCTCTCGATATCGATGTGAAGCTCCGCCGTGCGGTTTGCCTGGCCAAGGGCTTCGCCCAAGCGCGTGAAGTAGGTGAGGGTGTCGATGCAGTCTATCTGGTGGGTCTGATACAGCAGCTCGTGGACGATGCCCATGGCCTGGACGCGGCCGATGGTTTCCTCGAACAGCCCTTGTGTGTCCGGATCAAGACGGTAGGACTGGAGCGCGAGGAGACTCATGATGAGTTGCAGGTTGTTCTTTACGCGGTGATGAATTTCGCGGAACAGCATGTCCTTCTGCTGCACCAGCGACTGCTGCTCCTGCAGGGCCGCCTCCAGGCGAGTCCGCTTGTGATCGAGTTCCTGGAGAAGGCGTTCGCGATCCGCCTCGGCCCGCTTACGCTCGGTAACCTCAAAGCCGGCGATGGTCAGCCCCTGCACGTCGCCCCGATCGTCGCAAAGTGGTTCGGCGACCACCTCCCATGTTTGGCGCCCGAGCGGCGTGCGCATGGTGACTTCGCCTTGAACCCTGGCCTTTTCTGCAAGGGCGCGGAATTTCAGGGCCATCAGCGGCGCGGCCTCTTCGCAGGGCAGGATTTCGTCATCCCTGAAGCCAAGCAGCCGCCCAGCCGACCAATCAGGACGCCCGCGGGCGGACCATGTGTAGCGGAGATTGCGATCACAGTGGAAGAGGTGCATGGGCGAGCCGTTCACGGCGACTCGCAGCCGCTCCTCGCTTTCCCGCAACTGCATCACGGCTTGGCGCAGCACGGACGCGACCGCGAGCATGATGAAAGCCGTGGCGCTGTACAGGCCGAGGCTGACCGCCTCGTGCAGGCTCGGTATGGCGAGGTCGTGCTCTGGCGTCAAAATAAAGTACCAGACCGACAGCCCGCCGACGACCCATGCTGTCAGCCCGGCTTCCAGCCCGCCCGCCAGGGTGGCCAGCAGGACGGCTGGAAAGAAGGTGGCGTAGGGAACAACCCCGGCGATGAACGCGTCAAAGGCCAGCCGGATCATGGTGGCGGTCGCCACGCAGGCAAGCGCCAAAAGATGCGCGGCCGCCGAGTTGGGCCGGGTTCTCATCAGCTGATCCAGCCAGCGCAGCAGCAGGGTATTCACCAAGGCGGTCCTTCCACGCGCAAAAGGAGAGGAAGAGAGAATGCCACAAGGTAACGGGCCTGTGACAAATTTCCCTCCTTCGCGCGGGTGCTGTCTGGCGGACTTTCCTGGTCAGGGCTGGTGCGTGGCTTTCAGCCTCTCCATCGCCTCGGCCAGCGGCATGTTCAGCACGGTGATGCCGAGCTTTTCGCAGAAGCCGGCCTCGTTTTTCGTCATCTCCTCCGCGATCACCGCCCAGTGGCGATCCGTTGACCGCTTGGCGATCTGGCGGGCGAAGGTGCGTTGGATCTCGGCGTTGAAGCGGCAGCCAAGGTATAGGAAGTTCTTCCCCGTCCGGCGTTCCTGTACGATAGGCGGGATCGGCGTCTGGATGTCGATCTCCGTCAGCACCTCGACGAAGTCGGAATCCGAGATCAGGAAGTTGCCGGCCGGGCTCACCCCGCCCGACGGTTTGTACAGCACGGTTTCCCAGCCGGCGGCGGCCTCGGGCGTCGTTTCCTTGCCGTTGGCGCCGTAGAACTTGACCCACAGCCCCTCCGACTGCGGATGGCTCTGCCCCTGGATCTGCCCCCAGTTGCCCCGCTCGGCCAGCGCCTTTTCCAGCGCGTCGTCATACCAGACGTCGACGATCAGCGCCGGCGGGGTGGGCAGGGCGGCCAGCCATCGGTGGACGGGGCTGGCCGGCAGGGCGTGCTTGAACAGGCCGTTCAGCAGGCTATCGAGCGTCTTGCGGTGCTTGCGGCTCTCGATGTACTGGGCGGATGCGGTCAGATTGGTGCGGATGCGTCCCGGCACCGCCGACTTGGCGGTCAGCGCCGCCACCAACTCGGGCGAGCCCTTGGGAATCGGGCAGGGCTCGGTCATCAACTCGAACACGCCCGGTCCGATGTAGGGCACGACGGTTCGGCTCTTCAGCCCTTCGGCAATCGCCTGGAGTTCCTGGGTCTGCTCGGTCATGGCTTTTCTTTCAATAGATCGCCGCACCGGCGCCGATATTGACGGTGGCGTCCTTGAAGGTGTCGACGATGAACCGCACCTGCTCCTGGGTCAGCTTGTGGTGGAAGGGCAGCATGACGGCCCGGTCGGTGGTCTTGTCGACGATCGGGCACTTGGCGCGGCCCCAGCCCCGCTCGGCATAATACTGCTGATGCACCAGCGGCTGGCCGTAATCGCACGACTCGATGGCGTGGGTCATCAGGTCTTCCAGCACGGACTTGCGGTGCGAATGGTCGAACCGGGTGCCCAGGTGCGCCACGTAGGCCATCGGGCACACCCGCGTGGCGCCGACGCCGCGATACGGCGGCTTGATGCCCTCGAACGAGGCCATGGCCTGCTCGTAGAACTGAACCACCTCCTCGCGGCGATCCAAAATCTCCGGCAGCCGCCTAAGTTGCACCTGCCCCAGCGCGGCGTTCAGGTTGCTCAAGCCCGCCTGCCACGGCAGGGTGCGGGTGATCACCACGGTGTAGCGGTGCTCGTGCTCGCGGTGGCGCAGGTAGCGCAGTTCGTGCGCCAGATGCCGGTCGTCGGTGACGATCATCGCGCCGCCGCCGGCGATCAGCGCGCCGGGCTCGGAAAAGTCGAAGACGGCGGCGTCGCCGAAGCTGCCCACCGGCTTGCCCTGGAAGGTGGAGCCGACGGCCTCCGTCGAATCCTCGATCAGGATCAGGTTCTTCTCGGACGCCAGCGCGCGCAGCGCCGCCCAGTCGGCGGGATGGCCGTTGGTGTTGGAACCGATGATCGCCCTGGTCTTGTCGGTGACCTTCTGCGCCGCCTTGGCCGGGTTCAGCGTGTGCTGCCAGTAATCGATGTCGGAAAACACCGGCACAGCCCCGGCCAGTGCCACGGCGTGGACCGCCTGATGCCAGCCGTAGGGCGAGGCGATCACCTCGTCGTCCGCGCCGATGCCGTAGGCCTTCAGCGTCAGCAGCATCGCCAGCGTGCCGTGTGACACGGCAACGGCGTGCTCGCGCCCGACATAGGCGGCGAAGGCTTTCTCGAAGCTGGCGGTGATATGGCCGTCGTCCAGCCGGGCGGTGGTCAGCACGCGGCTGACCACCGCCACCTCGGCCTCGGTGACATCGGGCTCGAAGAGGCTGAGGTATTCACCCTCTTCCGTGTCGTCGATCGGGTCGACGCCGGGTTCGATGGTCATTCAGTCCTCCTCCTCGCGTTTGGCGATGACGACGCCGGTGGCCTTTTCCGGGTCGCCGGTGATGGTCCAGCAGTGGGCCGAGCGGTCCACCAGGAAGAGGAAATAGCCCGTCTCCTCCCGGTAGGGGCTCTGCGTCATGTCGGACTCAAGACAGCCGGTGACGGTCAGCTCCGGGAACGCTCCCTTGATCGCCTTGATGGCGGCATCCAGGGAGGCGCCTTCCGTGAAGCGGGCGTTGGCCAGCGAAGCGATGGCGTCGATCTGTTCGGCTGTCAGGGGCATGATGCTTACTCGCCTCCGCGTTTCTTGGCTTCGACGGTGATGGGCAGGCGGGTGTCGGCCGCCATCTCGGGCAACTCCAGGGTCCAGCCGTTGCCCAGCTTCACCCAGCCGCCCCACAACTCCGGCTTTTCCATCTCGACGATGGGCTCCTCCAAGTCCTTCTTGGCGACATAGACGGTGTACTTGTCGCCGGCCTTGCGGATCATGGCTTTCATGGGATGGGGCCTCTTCCTTCTTGGGTTGCTTGGAATGGGGATGGGGTCAGGCCGTCAGACGCGCGTGCAGCGCCGGCAGGGTATCGAGAACCGCACCGATCTCCCCGGGGGCGGTGTGGCGGGACAGCGAAAAGCGCAAGGACGCCCGGGCTTCCGCCGCCGACAGGCCCATGGCCGTCAGGACGTGGGACGGTGCCATGCCGCCGGACGAGCAGGCCGCCCCCAGCGACACCTGGATGCCCATCCGGTCCAGCTTGATCAGCAGCGCCTCGGCGTCCACGCCGGGAAAACGCAGGTTCGTCGTGTTGGCGACACGGGCGCCGGAGCCGTTGACGGCGCAGCCGGGCAGGCGGTCGATCAGCCCGTTTTCCAGCGTGTCGCGCAGCATCGCGACCCGGTCCATGCCGCCGGTTTCCAGGAAGCCTCGGGCCAGTTCCGCCGCCACGCCCAGGCCGACGATCGCCGCGACATTCTCCGTGCCGCCCCGCCGCTTGCGCTCCTGGTGGCCGAAGACCCGCGGATGCAGAGCCACGCCCTGGCGGGCGACCAGAACGCCCACCCCCTTGGGGCCGTGCAGCTTGTGAGCGGAGAAGGTAAGGAAATCGGCCGGCAACGCGCCCACATTCACCGGCACCCGGCCCACCGCCTGGACGGCGTCGGTATGGAACAGGGCGTCGCGCGCCTTGGCGATGCGGGCGGCCTCGGCCACCGGCATGATGACGCCGGTTTCGTTGTTTACCGCCATGATGGAAACCAGCGCGGTGGCGTCGTCCACCGCCGCCTCCAGGTCGGACAGGCGGACGGCGCCGGAAGCATCCACCGGCAGGCGGGTGACATGCCAGCCGTCCCGCGTCTCCAGGTCGTCGAACAGCGTCAAGGTGGCGGGATGCTCCACCGCCGTGGTCACGATATGACGGCGGCGCCCGATGCCGTGCAGGCTCCCCAGGATGGCGAGGTGGTTGGCCTCGGTGGCGCTCGCCGTGACGATGATCTCCGATGGTTTGGCCCCGACCAGCGCCGCCACCGCCTTGCGCGCCCCGCCCACCGCCGCTTTGGCTTCCTGGCCGGCGGCGTGCGGGCTCGACGGGTTGGCGAAACGCTCCTTGAGCCAAGGCAGCATCGCGTCCAACGCTTCGGGCGCCAGGGGGGTGGTGGCGTTGTGGTCGAGATAGATCATCACATCCGTCCGGGGATGGCGGCGGCGCGCTCGCCCAGGGTCGGGACGATCTCCTCCTCAAAGCAGCCGACCAGCAGCCCCGCCGGGAACTCCACGAGATAGACCGGGACATTGGCCTCGGGGATGTGGCCGATGCGGACGATTTCGCCCGGCGTGCCGGTGGGCACCAGGATGGTGCCGGCTTCGCTCTGCGGGTGGCTGCCGTCGTTCATCAGGTTCACCGAGGCGGTGACGCGGATGCCCCAGTCGTACTTGGGCTCGCGCGGGCTGAACGGGGCGGCGCCGGAGGTGGCGACCGGGCCGGTCTCGTCATCGGTGGCGATATCGTCGCTCATGACGCGTCTCCAAAACGGGGGTGGGGGGCGGAGCAGGTATCGTCGACCAGTTCCAATTCGTGGGCGCGCATGCCCACGATCATGCCGCGCTCGTAGAAGTCGACGCCGTAGATCCAGTAGCGCTGGAGGAAGCTGCCGATGCGGTTGACGTAGCCGACGTCGCCGACGGCGATCAGGATGTCGCCCATCGGGCGGCCGGGATAGGTGCCGTCGTTGCGGACGGCGCTAACCGCCTTGACCTTGAAGCCGACCTCGAATTCCGGTGGGTCTTCCAGCTCGATGATGTCGTTCGGGTCGTGGCGGATCTGGGGTTGGGACATCTCGGGCCCTCCTTCAGCCGTCGAGAGGGTGGTCGTTGCCGGCGGGGAAGCCCGCCAGCCGTTCGGTGGCCACCGTGCGCACCTCCTCGACGGCATCGAGGGTGAGCGGGTGGAGGTGTTCGGGCGGGATGCGGCTGGCGACCACGAAGCGGACACACCAGTCGGGATCGTTGATCAGGGCGGCCAGACGTTCCGGCGGCAGGCGCTGGGCGACATGCAGGCGCACGCGCGAGCTGTCGTCCCAGGCCAAGGGCATCAGCCAGTCCAGGCCGACGCGCCGCGCCACCTCCAGCCGCACCTCCGGGTCCTCGTCGCGCATCATGGCGGGCAGCATGCCGTCGGGGGCGCTGCGGGCGACGCGCAGCCGCACCGAATAATCGGGGTCGCGCATCATCGGCGCCAGGTCCGCATCCTCCAGCCGGCTGGCCACCACGATGCGGACTTCACGGTCGGAGTCGCCGCGCATTTTCAGCAGCAGGCGGCGCGGCACCCGCCGGGCGACGGAGGCGCGCACGGTTTCGTCCGGGTCGGCCATCAGGCGGGGCAGGTGGAAAATGGGAACGTGGCGCGCGACCACGGCGCGGACCTCAAAATAAGGATGGTCCAGAAACTCGGTGGCGAGGTCGGGATTCCAGGTGAAGAAGCGGTCGATGCGCTTGGCGTAGCGGTCGTGGACGCAGGCCTTCAGCGGCTCGCACCGGCTGTCGGCCAGCTGCTGGCGATGGGCGCAGCCGTCGCAGGATACCGGGCGGCCCAGCCAGTCCAGCGCGTCGCCGAGGTCACTCATCATCGGCCTCCCGGCCGATTCGGTCGGCCATGTCGAGGAGGAATTGCGCTTCGAAGCGGTTGGCGGGGTCCAGTTCGCGCACCTTCGCCAGCATGGCGCGCCCCTCGTCGAGGCAGCCGAGTCGCAGCTTCAGGTAGCCCGCCGCCTTGAGGCTAAAGAGGAAGAAACGCGGGGCATGGTCGAGGGAGTCGAAATCGGCCAACCCGCGCGACGCCAGCCGCCACGCGTCGAAGGAATTGAGGCCGATGCCGCGCGCGGCATGGTCCAGCAGGCGCAGGCCCCGGTGCAGCGCTTCGGCCGTGTTGGCCTTGTAAAGATGAAAGCGATAGAGGCCGAGGTCGACCGCGACATGGCCCGGAGCCAGTGCGGCGGCGCGGTCCAGATAGGCTGAGGCGGTCGCGGTGTCGGCGTAGGTGGAAGCGGCGAGGTGCAGGCACCGCTCGGCTTCGACCGGCAGATCGCCGCCGTAGTACCGCCGTGTCAGCCATGCCTCGTCGAATTCCTCCACCATGATCGTCACTCCCAGCACGCCCTTTCAGCAGGGCGTCTTTGTTGGACGGGGGAGGGGCCTCGGGGGCGGAGCCGGAGGGTTGGACAGGGGGGAGGAGCTGCATGGCTCTCCTCCGAACCCCGCCCCGAGCCCGGTCGGGGGCTGCCGGCCGATGACCGGCGAAGCCCCCTGATAGTATGCGCGGCCGGACCGCTCATACCAAAGGCGGTTGATGGCTTCCATTAATCGCCTTTGGTTCAAACCCGACAGCACCTTGCGAAGCAAGGTGCGAGAGGGTGATACGGGCGGCAGATAATGGAAGCATTTAAACGCCGCCCGTATCAGGCCTTGGTGATGCAGTCCGACGGGCAGACGGCGGCGCACTTCGGCTTCTTGGCGGCACCGGCGCACTCGGTGCAGGACGCCGCGTCGATGGCGTAGGCGCTCTTCTTCATGCTGATGGAGTTGGTCGGGCACTCGGCTTCGCAAGCGCCGCAGGCGGTGCAGGAATCAGCGTCGATGGTCATGGCCATGTGAATATCTCCTTCAATTGCAAGTCGGCGGTCCGGCGAACGGACGCCATGGTTGAGCCGTGCCGGGAACCCTCGTCAGGCGCGCTGCCCGGTGAAGGCTCCCTGCCGGATGACGGCGTCGAAGCCGGACCGGTCGGCGGCCGTACCTTGCCCTTTCCGAACGACGTAGTCTTTGAAGTAGGTCAACGCCGACTCTTCGATGTACTCGAAAGCGAACTGATCGACCGATTCGATACCATGGGCTTCCAGCTTTTTTTTCGGGCAGCCGCCGATCTTGGCGACGAACACGGCTACGCAATCGTTGATGGCGTTCAGCGTGGTGTCCAAGGCGTCGGCCTCACCCTCGCCGCCGGCGCAGTACTGGTCGACGCGGCGGTGGCCGACGAAGCCGACGCCCTTGGGGCCGACCTCGTAGATCTGGAATTCGCGGGCGTGGCCGAAGTGCTCGTTGATGCGCTCGCCGCCCTTGGTGGCGACGGCGATCAGGATCGCCTTCTCCTCCGGCGCCTGTTCGATCACCTCGGCCAAGGCGGCGGCCTTGGACACCCGGCGCTCGGCGCGTTCGGCGTCCACATGCTCGCGGTAGGTCCGGCGGGCCTCGTCGTCGACCACCGGGTCCATGGCCGCCACTTTTTCGGCGGTGAACTCGTGGCCGCGATCCTCGCCCAGCATGCCGACGGCGTCGGCCCGGCACTGGCGGCAATGGCGCATCAGCTTGGTGCCGCCGCCGGCCACCTGATCTTGCAGAACCTTCAGTTCCTGGGCGGTGGGGCCGCGCTGGCCGGTGAGGCCGAAGTGGGTGCCGTGCGCCGGATCGGAGATCAGCGGCATGATGTTGTGCAGGAAGGCGCCGCGCTGCTTGACCCAGCGGTTCACCTCGACGAGATGCTCGTCGTTGATGCCGGGGATCATCACGGAGTTGATCTTCACCAGGATGCCGGCGGCAACGCACATCTCCAGGCCCAGCATCTGGCGCTCGTGCAGGATGCGCGCGGCCTCGATGCCGTGGTGGCGCTCGCCATCGGCGTAGATCCAGGGATAGATCTTCGCGCCGATCTCGGGATCGACCATGTTGATGGTGATGGTGACGTGATCGACGTCGAGCTTCTTGATGGTTTCCACATGGTCGGGCAGGGCCAGGCCGTTGGTGGACAGGCACAGCTTGACGTCGGGCAACCGCTCGCGGATCAGATCGAAGGTCTTGAAGGTGTTCCTGGCGCCGGCGCCCAGGCTGTCGCCGGGGCCGGCGATGCCGACCACGGACAGCTGCGGCACCTCGGCGGCCACAGCCAGAACCTTCTTCACCGCCTGCTCGGGCGTCAGCTTTTCGGAGACGACGCCGGGGCGGCTTTCGTTGGAGCAGTCGTACTTGCGATTGCAGTAATTGCACTGGATGTTGCAGGCCGGCGCCACCGCCACGTGCATGCGGGCGAAGTAGTGATGGGCCTCCTCGCTGTAGCAGGGATGGTTCTTGACCTTTTCCCACACCTCGGGCGGCAGGTCGTCGGCACCGGCCGACGAGCCGCATTGGAAGGACGAGCAGCCGCCGTCAGCGTCCTGCCTGGCCTTGAGTTGGCCCACGCCGAGGATGCCGTCCAGCGCGATCACGTTGCCCATGGATACCGCTCCCTTGCTGCCGAGTATCTCTTGCCGGAAGTATCAGCAAGAACGGTGCCAGTTGCGGCTGTCGTGGTTTTTCAAGGGGTTGGGGCGGATCGTCGGGTTTGTGATGTCGGGTATCGGACAGCGGTTCATGTCGGGAGTGTGACAAGCCGGTGTGTTGGCCGGCTCCGTGTTCAGCCGGTGTTCCCGAAGATGCCCCTTGTCGATATTCCCTTTTTGTTCTAGTTTGCTTCTGTATCGGGGCGGAATCCGTCTTCGAGCCCGCGCGTGGAGTTAACGAGTAAACGCGATGCGTTTCCCGTTAACTCCGTTTACTTTTTGTCAAATCATCAGCAAAATCAGAGGTTTGTCAGTTAACGCCGATGTTGCCTGACGTCAACTGACGTCAACCCGGCCTCCCCGGAAGGCCATCCGCCATTACCCTGCACCGCCATGCGCGGGGCAGGGTGGTCGGGAGGCATGGATGACCGGCACTTCGTCCGGCCATACCCCTCACATTTTCTTGATCTCGACGTTGTACTTCCTGAGCGCGTAGCTCACCTGCCGCGTGGTCATGCCCAAAAGGCGGGCGGCCTTGGCCTGGACCCAGCCGGTGCGTTCCATCGCCCAGACCAGCCGTTCCTTCAGCGAGCCGTCGGGATCGCCGGCGATATCGTCCTCGTCCACCGCCGCCGCCGGCATGGCCAGGGCGGGAGCGGCGGTGGCGCAGGCCGGGCAGCCGCCGCCGGGGCCGGCGGCGGTGCAGCCGGGCGTGGAGGGGGCGGGGCAGCCGGATACCGGGGGGGCTGGGGCCGCCGGCTGGCTGGCCGCGGTCGGCACGAACGGACGCACCGGAGCCGAAGGCGTGCGGTACTGTAGCAGGATCGAGGAGTTACAGAGGCTCATGGAGCAGGACAGGTCCTGCACGTCGATGACGCCGCCCCGGCTTTGGGTCACGGCGCGCTCGACGCAGTTTTCCAGTTCGCGGACGTTGCCGGGCCAGGGGCACTTGGTCAGCGTCTCCAAGGCGTCGTCGGCGATGCGCAGGTTCAGGCCGTTCTCTTCGCTGAACTTCCTCACGAAGTGACGGGCCAGCGCCGGGATGTCGCCGCGCCGCTCGCGGAGCGGCGGCAGGAAGATGGAGACGACGTTGATGCGGAAATAGAGGTCGGCGCGGAACTTGCCCAGGCCCACCGCCTCCTCCAGGTTGACGTTGGTAGCGGCGATGATGCGCACGTCGGTCTTCAATGTGCGCGTGCCGCCGACCCGTTCAAACTCCTGTTCCTGCAACACGCGCAGCAGCTTGGCCTGGAACGAAGCCGAGATGTCGCCGATCTCGTCGAGGAACAGCGTGCCGCCGGTGGCCAGCTCGAAACGGCCCTTGTGGTCGCGGGTGGCGCCGGTGAAGGCGCCCTTGTCGTAACCGAACAGCTCCGACTCGAGCAGCGTTTCCGGCAAGGCGGCGCAGTTCACGCGGATGAACGGGCCGTCCTTGCGGGGCGACAGGTTGTGGATGGCGCGGGCGATCAGTTCCTTGCCGGTGCCGCTCTCGCCCCGGATCAGCACGGTCGACTTGAAGGAGGCGACGCGCTGCACCTGGGTCAGCACCTCCTTCATCACCGGGCTGGTGTGAACCACGTCGGTGGCGGCGGCCGGGTCGGGGGCGGGGCGCAGTTCCTTTTGCAGGCGGAACTGCTCCTGCATCATGTGCCGGCGCTCCTCGGCCAGGGTGCGGTGCAGCCGCGCCGTCTGGCCGATGAGATTGGCGACCATGGTCAGGAAGCGGACATCGGAACCGAAGGACTGGGTGGGGCCGTCATCGGAGACGCGCTCGATGGTCAGCACGCCCAGCAGCTGGCCCGCCGCCTTGATCGGCACGCCGACCAGCGAGGCCACCTGTTCATCCAGGTCCGACCGCGCCGTCAGGTGGCCGAGGAACAGCGGTTCCTCGGCCATGTTGGAAATCACCACCGGCATGGCGGTCTTCAGGATGCGGCCCATTACCCCCTCGTCGGGGGAGAAGCTGGCCGCGTCGTATTCGGCTTGGGACAGGCCGTTGGCGGCTACGAGGTGGAGGAGGTTATCCTCGCCCTTCAGGCAGATCACGCCGCGCTGCATCTGGAGGTGATAGGACAGCAGGCGCAACACCTCGCGCAGAGTCTGGCTCAGGTCGAGTGACGATCCCAGAATCTTGCTGACCTCGTAGATCGCCAGAAGCTCCAGGCTGGAGCCGTGGTGACGGGCGGTTCCGGGCATGCTCGCGAGAACTCCTCGAGGGCTGAAGCGGGCTGAAGATCCTCCTCCTTGTGCGGGGGGTGCCGGAATGGCCATGGCGCGCCTGCGCGGGAGCCGTTTGATCGGCTCACCTGACTGTTGATCCTCACCGCACAACTAAAGTGTGGGTCAGCTTAGACCGAAAGGCAAGCCTCTTGGGGGGTGTCCTTTAGGATGAAGAAGTTGGCAAGCATTCCCGCCATCCTTTGCCGATGTCACACCAACGGAAGAGCTAATCCTGTCACAAGATTTGCCGTGGCCCGCAACAGCCTCTAGTGTATGTGGCCGAAAACCGGGACCGGACGGGTGGTGGGGCTATGGCTCGGAACGTGTTGGCTGCCTGCGTGGCGGGGATGATGACGCTGTGGGCGACGCAAGCCCCGGCCGCCGAGCCCGCATCCTGGAACACCGTGCGGGGGCCGGTCGCCGGTCCGGCGCGATCCATCGGCGGTTATGCGCGGGGTTGCGTTGCCGGTGCGGTGGCGTTGCCCCAGGAGGGGGCGGGCTTTCAGGTGATCCGCCTGTCGCGCCAGCGTTTCTTCGGCCATCCGCTGCTGGTCGATTTCCTGCGCAACTTCGGTCGCAAGATGGAAAAGGCGAAGCTGGGGGTGGCGCTGGTGGGCGACATGTCGCAGCCGCGCGGCGGCCCGATGAGCTTCGGTCACGCCAGCCACCAGATCGGGCTTGATGTCGATATCTGGCTTCGGCTCGACCTGCCCAAGCTGTCGCCCGGCGCCCGCGAAAACGTGCGCGAGGTATCGATGGTGGACTTCACGTCCCAGTGGGTTGACCGCCGGGCGTGGACCGACGCCCAGGCGGAAATGATCCGGTTGGCCGCCGGCGATCCGCGCGTGTCGCGCATTTTCGTCAACCCCGTCATCAAGCAGGCGTTGTGCCGGCGCGACTGGGCCGATCGCTCTTGGCTCCGGATGGTGCGCCCTTGGCATGGGCACGACGGCCACATGCATGTCCGCCTGAATTGCCCGGCCGACAGTCCGGCGTGCGAGGCGCAAAAGCCGCTGCCGCCCGGCGATGGCTGCGACGAGGCGGGCAGTTGGCTGCCGACGGCCAAGCTGGCAGCTCGGCCGGTTCCCGCCAACCCGCAACCGCCGAAGATGACGCTGCCGGCCGCCTGCTCGCGACTGCTCCAGGGAGGCGAGAGATTCGCCAACAAAATTGGTGTTAAGAGTCAATAAATAACAAAATATTTATAGAAAAATTTCGGCGACGACGACGCATACGGTTGTCTTCGCGATTTTGTTATCGCCTTGAAATCTGTAATAACTGTATTACACTTCAGTGAAACGATATCAGCCAGAGAGCCGGACGGGGCGCCGCGTGTTGGGCCGCCTTCCGTCGAAAACAAAAGAGAGCTGCGTGCCATCATGTTGCACCGCGCCGAGAACGACGAGGGTTCCGAACCGCGCCTCTCGTTGAAAACCCGCCTGTATGCTTGGTGGGAGGGGTACGATCTGTCCGGCCTGAAGCGCCGGGGCAAGGACCACGACGGTAAGGAGCACGCCTTGGCCGGGGCGAAAGCTCATCCCTCGGCCGCCGCGTCGGCCGAGGAGAAACCGCCACGACCCGGCGAATTGGACCGTCACGGCAAACCGCTGTGGAGCGCCAGCCGCATCGAGGTGGCGGAGAAGATCTGGGGCGAGGGGTTCGTCAGCCCTGGCGGCGACGAGCACATTCCTTACCTGCTGAAGCCGCTCGGCCTCAATTCGGCCATGAGCGCTCTCGACCTGTCGGCGGGGATGGGCGGTACCGTGCGGATGATGGCGACCAAGTTCAGCGCCTGGGCGACGGGACTCGAGGCATCGCCGGTGCTGGCCGAGCGGGGCATGGCGCAATCGACCAAGCACGGCATGGCCCAGAAGGCGCCCATCGAGCATTACGACCCGGAGAACTTTTCCTATGGCCGGCGATTCGACTGCGCCTTCGCCAAGGAAACCTTCTTCACGGTCCAGAACAAGGCCGGGCTGATCGAGGGGGTTCTGGAGTGCATCAAGTCGCCCGGTCAACTCCTGTTCACCGACTACGTCGTGGAGGCCAATCCCCGGTCGCCGGAGGTGATTCGGAATTGGGCCGACCATGAACCGCTGGAGCCTCACGTCTGGACGGTGGACCAGTGGTCGGCGCTGTTGCGCAAGGAGAGGCTGGACGTGCGTATCGTCGAGGATATCTCCGACACCCACATCCATTCCGTTCTCACCGCCATCAAGACGCTGACCGATTTCCTGGAGCAACACGCCATGGACCGGGGCACGAAGGTCAACGTGGTGGACGAGGTGGAGATGTGGGCGCGGCGCGTGGCGGCCCTGCAGGCGGGCCTGCGTTGCTATCGCTTCTTTGCCCTCAAGGGGTAAGGTAACGCGCGTTTCTTGAGCGGTTGACAGGGCTTGGGCGTCCGACTATCTTCCGCGCCTCGAATTGGTGTCGCCTGTCGGATTTGGAATCATGAAGATCGTCAACTCGCTGAAGTCGATGAAGTCCCGGCACAAGGCTTGCCGCATCGTCCGCCGCAAGGGCCGGGTCTACGTCATCAATAAGCAGAACCCGCGTTTCAAGGCCCGCCAGGGCTGATAACACGGTTCTGCCCGCCCAACTCTTTCCGTGGGCGACGGAAAACGCCGTGCCGATGATCATCGGCACGGCGTTTTCCGTTTGGAGCATGTCGATGGACCGCTCCGAAAGATATCGGACCTGAGCCCTTGGCAGGGGCGGACCTTTGCCCCTTTTCACTTGGATGAGGTTCAAAGGAATCGTCCTGGCGGCCGTACTGGCCGCGTCCCTGGGGTGGATGGCACCCGCGTCCGCCAACCAGAGCGACTCCCGCCTGGGTCCCTTATTCGAACAGCTCAAGAAGACATCGAGCGACGGAGAGGCCGAGGTCATTGAAAGTCGGATCTGGGAGATCTGGACCGAACCACCCGGCGGCGGCGAAGACGTCGCGGCGCTGATGACGCGCGGCATGCTGGCGCTGGCGATCGATGATTATCCCACGGCACTGGCCGCCTTCGACGAAGTGGTCGAAAAACAGCCCGAGTTCGCCGAGGCATGGAACAAGCGCGCCACCGTCCATTTCCTGTTGGACGACATTCCCCGTTCCATCGCCGACATCCGTCAGGTGCTGGCG
>DASPMK010000399.1:0-6043 GCA_035627075.1 Azospirillaceae bacterium | reverse complement strand
TCATGACTCTGTCGGGCGCCTGGGACAAACTGCGCACCGATCCGGTCCTGCGCTTCCTGGTCGCCTCGGTCGCCTTCTACGGCATGTCGACCTTCGAAGGTCCGCTGATGTCGGTGAAGCCGGTCAATGCTTTGTCCCACTACACCGACTGGACCATCGGCCATGTGCACTCGGGTGCGCTGGGCTGGGTGGCCTTCATTTCCTTCGGCGCCGTGTACTATCTCGTCCCGGCTCTGTGGAAGCGTCCGCAGCTCTACAGCCTGCGTCTGGTCAGCTATCACTTCTGGACCGCCACCATCGGCATCGTGCTCTACATCACCTCCATGTGGGTGTCGGGTATCATGCAGGGCCTGATGTGGCGCGCCTACGACAGCATGGGCTTCCTGCAGTACTCGTTCGTCGAGACCGTGGCGGCCATGCATCCGTTCTACGTCATCCGCGCCATGGGTGGTGTGATGTTCGTGTTGGGCGCCCTGATCATGGTCTACAACCTGTGGAAGACCGCCAAGGGCGACGTCCGCATCGAGACCCCGTACGTGCATAACGCGCACGGCCGTGCGGTCGGCGCTGCCGAGTAAAGAGGGAGATCGGGTATCATGGCCGACAATGGCTTCCACGCGAATATCGAGAAGAACACCTTCTTGATGATCGTGCTGATCCTGATCACCGTCTCCATCGGTGGTCTGGTTCAGATCGTCCCGCTGTTCACCATCGAGCAAACCATCGAAAAGGTGGACGGCGTTCGCCCGTACTCTCCGTTGGAGCTTGCGGGGCAAAACATCTACATTCGCGAAGGCTGCTACAACTGCCACAGCATGATGGTTCGTCCGTTCCGCGACGAGGTCGAGCGCTATGGCCACTACAGCCTCGCGGCCGAGTCCATGTACGACCATCCGTTCCAGTGGGGCTCCAAGCGTACCGGTCCGGATCTTGCCCGCGTTGGCGGCAAGTACTCCAACGACTGGCATGTCGCCCACCTGGTGCAGCCGCAGTCGGTGGTGCCGGAATCCATCATGCCGGGCTATGCCTGGATGAAGGACCGTCCGCTGAAGTATGACGACATCGCGGATCATCTGAAGACCCTGAAGATCGTCGGCGTGCCCTACACCGACGAGCAGATCAAGAACGCCAAGGTCGACGTCGAAGCGCAGAAAAATCCGGACGGCGACATCGCCGGCCTGACCAAGCGCTACCCGAAGGCGGTTGTGGCGAACTTCACGGGCAACAAGGCCGTCACCGAAATGGACGCCCTGGTCGCCTACCTGCAGGTGCTCGGCACGATGGTCAACTTCACCGACTACAAGCCGCAGATCCAGCAGTAAGGGAGGGTGAACCATGGACTTGGATTCACTCTACGTCACGCTGCGCTCGTTCTGGACAGTCTGGCTGCTGCTGCTGTTCACGGGCATTCTGGTCTACGCGATGTGGCCGGCCAATCGGTCGAGGTTCGAGCGGGCCAGTTTGATCCCGCTCAAGGATGATGGTCAGGAGGTTTGATCCATGGCGAAAGTTGAAAGGGACGCCCTATCCGGCGTGGAGACCACTGGCCACGAATGGGACGGACTGAAGGAGCTTAACAACCCGCTGCCGAAGTGGTGGTTGTATGTCTTCTACGTCTGCATCCTGTGGGCGGTGGTATACTGGGTCCTTTATCCGGCGTGGCCGATTGGTGGCGGTGCCACCAAGGGCATCTACGGCTGGTCCCAGCGCACCGAGATCGAGGAGCAGTTGGCGGTCGCCAAGAAGGCCCAGGCCAAGTTCACCGATGTCATCCAGGCAACCCCGATCGAGGAGATCAAGGGCAAGCCGGATCTGGTGAACTTCGCCATGGCCGGTGGCCGCGCGCTGTTCAACGAGAACTGCGCCGCCTGCCACGGCGCCGGCGGTGCCGGTGCCAAGGGCTTCCCCACGCTGGCCGACGACGACTGGCTGTGGGGCGGTAAGGTGACGGACATCCAGCAGAGCATCCTGCACGGTATCCGTGCGGATGACCCGGATGCCCGCGTCGGCGACATGCCGGCTTTCGGCAAGGACGGCACGCTGGCTGCCGCCCAGGTGAACGATGTGGCGGAATACGTCCTGTCGCTCTCCTCCAAGTCCACCGACGCGGCGGCGGCGGCTCGTGGTCAGGCGGTTTTCGCCGAGCAGTGCGTGGCCTGCCATGGCGAGGACGCCAAGGGCAACGCCGAACTCGGCGCGCCCAACCTCGCCGACGGCATCTGGCTGTTCGGCGGCGACAAGGCCTCCGTGGTCGAAACGCTCAACAATGGCCGCAAGGGCGTGATGCCGGCGTGGGCCAAGCGTCTGGATGAGGTTGCGGTAAAGCAGTTGGCCGTTTACGTCCACAGCCTCGGTGGTGGCAAGTAAGCGACGCAGGCATGATCTGCTTGTGATGCAAGTGCAGGGCTGGGGAGTCATCTCCCCGGCCCTTTCTTTTTAGAATGTCTCCAATGCGGCAGGCCATCGCACGGAGGGGCATTGATCCATCGCAATGCCCTAATGGACGGCACGGCGCATAGTCCGCCCGGCTTCGGTCGGCAGCGCGCCGGAAAAGGGGCGTGGTCAGCCGGAGTCAAGTTACCGCCGCGAGGAAGCGTCCATGTCCACCGTGACCGACAGCGAATCAAATTCCCTCTACGCCAAATACGTGAAGGTTCAGCCCAAAGACGTGAAAGGGACCTTCCGGCGGCTTAAATGGACCGCGCTGATCGTCCTGCTTGCCATATATTATATCACACCCTGGATTCGTTGGGACCGAGGGCCGAATTCACCGGATCAAGCGGTGTTGCTATCGATCGCGGATCGAAAGTTTTTCTTTTTCTTCATTGAGATCTGGCCGCAGCAAATTTATTTTCTGACGGGCTTCCTGGTTTTTTGTGCTTTTGGGCTGTTCTTGGCCACTGCCCTGGCCGGTCGTCTGTGGTGCGGTTACGCCTGCCCGCAGACGGTATGGACCGATCTTTACCTGTGGGTCGAGCGGCTGGTCGAAGGCGACCGGGGCGAGCGTATCCGGCTCGACAACAGCCCCTGGACCACCAGGAAACTGGCCAAACGCCTAGCCAAACACGGCCTGTGGCTGCTGATCGCGCTGGCTACCGGCGGCGTGTGGATCTTCTACTTCGTCGACGCGCCGACCTTCCTGAGCGAACTGCTGCATGGTGAGGCGTCCACCACCACACTGGGCTTCATCGGCCTGTTCACCGCCTCAACATATCTGCTCGCCGGTTTCGCCCGTGAGCAGGTCTGCACCTACATGTGCCCGTGGCCGCGCTTTCAGGCGGCGATGCAGGACGAGGAAAGCCTGATCGTCACCTATCAGGATTGGCGCGGCGAAACGCGCGCGCCGGTGAGCAAGCGGCAGAACTGGGAGGAGCGCAAGGCGCAGGGCATCGGCGATTGCATCGACTGCGGCCAGTGCCAGATGGTCTGCCCGACGGGGATCGACATCCGCAACGGCAACCAGCTCCAGTGCATCGGCTGCGGCCTGTGCATCGACGCCTGCAACGATGTCATGAAGCGCATCGGCCGACCGGGCAATCTCATCCTGTTCGATACCGAGAACGCCCAGATCGCCAAGGCCGCCGGGCAGAAGGCGGCCTACCGGCCAATTCGTCCGCGTACCATCGTCTACGGCCTGCTCCTGCTCATTGTCACCAGCCTGATGGTGATCGGCCTGGTTACGAAGCCGAGCCTGCACATCAGCGTGCTGCGTGACCGCGCGCCGCTGTTCGTGCAGTTGGCCGATGGCGGGATACAGAACGCCTACACCTTCAAGATTTCCAACATGACCCGCGAGGACCGGCACTACACGCTGGCCATTTCGGGCGTGCCCAACGCCACGGTGGCGGCCTTGGGGCAGGACGGGCTGAGGGGCGACCGCATCGAATTGACGGCCAGCCCCGACACCGTGGAAACCTATCGGATTTTCGTCGTGGCACCGGCCCAAGCCGTGACCGGCGCATCGACCCCGATCCGCTTCACGCTTCACGAGAAGACGGCCGGCGACACGGACAATTATGACTCGGTGTTCATGGGGCCGGCGAAGTAGCCTCGCCATCGCCCCCAAAGCGCGACCGTCGAGGGGCCGGAAGGCCCCTCGATTCGTTTTGACGGCTCTTGATTCGGCACGCCGACGGGCGCACCTTAGGCCCACTTCGTTAACTCAGGGATGACCATGGCCGTGATCGCCAAGTCTCGACGCTCCCCCGGTTGGTATATCCCCTGGCTGTTCGTCGCCTTCTTCCTCATCGTGATCGGTGCCAACGCCACGATGATGTTCTTTGCCTTCTCGACGTGGACCGGCCTCGAAACCGAGGATCATTTCCGCAAGGGAATTCAGTACAACCAGGATCTGGAGGGAGCCCGCGCCCAGCGGGAGCGCGGCTGGCACGTCGGCTTCGACTTCAAGCCCCAGCCCGGCCTGAGGGGCGAGGTGGAGGTCGTGCTCAAGGACAAGTACGAGAATTTCCTCAGCAACGCCCAGGTGACGGTCCGGCTCGCCCGCCCGACTGCCGCCGGCCATGACCAGACCGTGCCGCTGGAGTACAAAGGCGAAGGCCGCTACGCCGCTCCCGTGCAACTTCCGCTGGTCGGTCAATGGGACATGCATCTCAACGCGTTGCACGAGTCGGGCGATTATCAGAAATCTCAGCGGATTTTGGTGAAGGAATGACCGCCTGCCTGCACTGCGGGCAGGAGATACCGGCATCATCCCCGCCCGATCAGACGTTTTGCTGCACCGGCTGCGCGGCGGCCTACGATCTGGTGCGCGGCTTGGGGCTCGACCGCTACTATGAGCGGCGCTGCGTCGATCCGATGGCGCGGCCGTTGCGCCCGGACGAGGAAGCGTCCCAGGTCGATTATTCCGCCCATGTCCGCCCGGCCGGAGAAACCGGCACCGGTCAGCTCCACCTTATGGTGGACGGGTTGCAATGCGCGGCCTGCGTCTGGCTGATCGAATCGGTGCTGGCCCGTCAGCCGGGGGTGATCCAGGCGCGGCTGAACATGACGACGCGCCGCCTCAACCTCGTCTGGCGCGAGGCCGAAGCCGATCCTAATGGCCTCGTCGGCGTCGTCGCCCGCCTCGGCTACCGTGTCGTGCCGTTCGATCCCGAGCGGCTGTCCGCCAGCCAGCAGAAGACCGAGGCGGAACTGCTGCGGGCCATGGCGGTGGCCGGGTTCGCCGCCGGCAACGTCATGCTGCTGTCGGTGGCGATCTGGTCGGGCCATGTCGAGGGCATGGGGCCGGCGACACGCGATTTCATGCATTGGGTATCGGCGCTGATCACCCTGCCGGCCATAGCCTACGCCGCCCGGCCGTTCTTCCGCTCGGCCCTGGGCGTGCTGCGGTACGGGCGGACCAACATGGACGTGCCGATCTCGCTGGGCGTCCTGCTCGCCAGCGCGATGAGTCTGGCCGAAACCATCCGGGGCGGCGAGCACGCATTTTTCGACAGCGCCATCATGCTGCTGTTTTTCCTGCTGATCGGCCGCTACCTCGACATGCGCGCCCGCGGCAAGGCGCGCTCCACGGCCGAGCATATGCTGGCGTTGCGGGCATCCTCGGTGACGGTGCTGGAGGAGGACGGCCGCACGGTGGTGCTGCCGCCCGAAAAGGTGCGCGAGGGCCAGACCGTGCTGGTGGCGATGGGGGAGCGGGTGCCGGTGGACGGGCGCGTCAAGGACGGCGTGTCCGACCTCGACACCAGCCTGATCACCGGCGAGACGGTGCCGGCCCCTGTCCGCCCCGGCGACACCGCCTTTGCCGGCACCCTGAACCTGACCGCCCCCTTGCGCCTTACCGTCGCGGCGGTGGGCGAGGGCACGCTGCTGGCCGAGATCGTGCGGCTTATGGAGGCGGCCGAGCAGGGGCGCGCCAAGTACGTGGCCCTGGCCGACCGGGTGTCGCGCCTGTACGCCCCGGTGGTCCACCTGACGGCGCTGCTGACCTTCCTCGGCTGGGTGTTCCTGATGGGATCGTCGTGGCAGCCGGCACTGCTGACCTCCATCGCCGTGCTCATCATCACCTGCCCGTGCGCGCTGG
>DASPMK010000398.1:0-4026 GCA_035627075.1 Azospirillaceae bacterium | reverse complement strand
CCCGCGTGACGGCCTCCAGAACGAGCCCGGCACCGTGTCCACCGCGGTCAAGGTCGAGCTGATCGAGCGGCTGGCCGAGGCGGGGCTGACCACCATCGAGGCCGGCAGCTTCGTGTCGCCCAAGTGGGTGCCGCGGATGGCCGACACGGCCGAGGTGATGGCGGCGATCCGGCGTGAGCCCGGCGTCTCCTATGCCGTGCTTACCCCCAACCTGAAGGGGTTGGAGGGGGCGCTGGCGGCCAAGGCCGACGAGGTGGCGGTGTTCGGCGCGGCGTCGGAGGCATTCTCGCAAAAGAACATCAATTGCTCGATCGCCGGGAGCCTGGATCGGTTCGCCCCCGTCATCGCGGCGGCGCGGGAGAAGGGTGTCCGTGTACGCGGGTACGTTTCCTGCGTGCTGGGATGCCCGTACGAGGGGGCGGTGCCGCCGCAAAAGGTCGCGGAAGTGGCAGGGCGGCTGTTCGAGTTGGGCTGTTATGAGATATCCCTGGGCGACACCATCGGCGTCGGCACGCCGGGAGCGGCCCGGGCGATGGTGGAGGCGGTGGGGACCCAAGTGCCGGTTGAGCGGCTGGCCGCTCACTTCCACGACACCTATGGCCAGGCGCTGGCCAACATCCTGGCGGTGCTGGACAAGGGAGTGGCCGTGCTCGATGGCTCGGTGGCGGGGCTGGGCGGCTGCCCCTACGCCAAGGGAGCGTCGGGCAACGTCGCCAGCGAGGATGTTTTGTACATGCTGAACGGCCTTGGCATCGACACCGGCGTGGACCTCGATCGCCTTGTCGCGGCCGGGAACTTCATTTGCGCGTCGCTGGGCCGCCCGACCGCGTCCAAGGTGGCGCGCGCCCGCCCTGTTTCGTGAAGGAGGAGGACCATGACGGTGAAGCATCTCCTGGTGCATCTTGACGGCAGCGACCGGGCGTCGGTTCGCCTCAATCTGGCGATCAATCTGGCCAAGCGCTTCGGCGCGCGGCTGACCGGCCTGTTCGCTCAAAGCGAAACCTCCGGCCCCAGTCTGGTGGCGCGCCGCGCTTCGGAGCATCTGAAACGGGCCGCCGAGGACGTGCGCCGGGTGTTCGAGGCGAAGACCGGCGAGGCCGGGGTGGCCGGCGTGTGGTGGCAGTTGGAGCACGGCGAGTACAGCCATGTGCTGACCGAAACCGTAATCTGCTCACGCTATGCCGACCTGGCCATCCTGGGCCAGCACAACCCGGCCTCGGACGCCAAGGTGCCGGGCGAACTGGTGGAGGAGGTAATCCTGAACGCCGGCCGTCCGGTGCTGGTGGTGCCGTTCGCCGGCGACTTCCAGGATACCGGCCAGCGGGTGATCGTCGCCTGGAACGGCAGCCGCGAGTCCGCCCGCGCGCTGGGCGACGCCGTGCCGCTGATGGAGAGCGCCAAGTCGGTGCTGATCCTGGCGCTGCACGCCGCCCGGCCCGAGGACGTGACCGGCGTGCCGCCGGTCAACGTCGTTTCCCACCTGGAAACCCATGGTATCATGGCGTCCCTGGAGCGCATGACCGTGGAGAACATGGGACTGATGGACGTGGTGCTGAACCGCGCGTCCGACGATGGCGCCGACCTGCTGGTGATGGGGGGGCACGGCAACTACGGCTTCCCGTTCCTGGCGCGCGGCGGCAACACCCGCCACATCCTGCGCCAGATGACCGTGCCGGTGCTGATGTCCTTCTGACGCCCGACCGACGGTTGACAGCATCCTCCAGGGTATGGCCCCGGGGATTTCCGACACCGGCCGGCTGGCCCGCCGGCTGTCGCAGCCGATACCAGATCCCGATGAGTCGCTCTCATCGGGATCTGGCATTAATGGTATCTTCCTCGGATCGCGCCACCTTGTCGCGGATCAGCGCCGACGGGTGCTCCCGGCGGCCAGAAGTCGTTTCATCCGGTGCCCGCCCTTGTCGCCCCTTCCTGTCGGTCGCGCGGCTTCCCCCTCAGCAGACGCTCCGCTTCGGCCAGATCCTCGGGCGTGTTGGCGTTGAAAAAGGGGTCGACGGGAGTGGCCGGGAACTCCACCGTGGCAACGCGAAAACGCGCCAGCACCGACTGGAGCCGCCGTTCGCCCTCATCCACCAGGATGCGGCGGAGCGTTCCCGCCAAGGATACCGGCCACAACGCCACTACCGGATGCACCTGCCCGGCCGAGGCGGCGCAGGCGATCTCCGCACCCTCGCGCACCGCGCCGTCGTACAGGCGACGGGCGAGATCGGCGGGGAGGAAGGGCGTGTCCGATGGCACGGTCAGCAGCCACGCCCGGCCGGGCGGACGGGCGGCCAGCCACTCCAGTCCGGCCAGCACGCCGGCCAGCGGGCCGGCAAAGCCGGGGACGGTATCCACCACCACCGGCAGGTCCAGGTCGGCGAACCGCGCCGTATCACCGTTGGCGTTGAGGATCAGGGTCGACACCTGTGGGCGCACCGCGGCGACGACGCGGTCGAGGAGGGTGGCCCCGCCGAGGTGGCGAAGGCCCTTGTCGCCGCCACCCATGCGGCGGGCCAAGCCGCCGGCGAGGATCAGGGCGGATGTGTCGGAGCGAGGATGCGTCATGCCCCGCAGACTACCTCAGGAAAGCCGATGCCGAAACAGCCAAGCGGCGAGAGAAAGGGTGACGGCGGCAATTATCATCATTGGCCATAATTTGGCCCACACCAGGATGAGCGGCAGATCCTTGAGGAACACACCCTGGACAATCACCAGGAAGTGGCGCATGGGGTTGGCCTGGGTAAGCGCCTGAATCCACGCCGGCATGTTTTCCACCGGCGTGGCGAAGCCCGACAGCACGATGGCCGGCACCAGGAAAAGGAAGGCGCCAAGGATGGCCTGTTGCTGCGTCGCCGCCAGGGCCGAGATGAACAGCCCCACCCCGATGATCGCCAAGAGGAACACGGCGAGGCTGGCGTACAGCAGGAGCAGCGAGCCGGTGAACGGCACGCCGAACCATGTCACCGCCGCCACCACGATCACCGTGCCCTCCGCCAGGCCGATGATCAGGCCCGGCAGGGTTTTGCCCAGGAGGATTTCCCACGGGCGAAGGGGGGTGACGAGAAGCTGTTCGAAGGTGCCGAGTTCGCGCTCGCGCGCCACCGACAGGGCGGTTACGACAAGGCCGATCACCTGGGTCAGCACCGCCACCAGCCCCGGCACCACCACCCACAGGCTTTCCAGGTTGGGGTTGAACCATGCCCGCGACACCAGCGTCGTTGGCAGGCCGGGCAGACCGGCCGCCGCTGCCCGGTCGTGGGCGAAGCCGGTGATGACGGCGTTGGCGTAGCCCTGGACGATCTGCGCGGTGTTCGACATGCGGCCGTCCAGGATCAATTGCACCGGGGCCGGCGGCTGGCGCAGCAGGCGGCGTTCGAAGTCGGCGCCGATGTGGACCACCATCATCGCCTCCTTGGCATCGACGATGGAGGCGATCTGCGAGGGGTGATCCAGATAAAGGATGCGGGTGAAGGTGGTCGAGGCGGCAAAGCGGCTGACCAGCTCGCGCGAGGCGGCGGTGCGGTCCTGGTCCAGAACCGCGATGGGGACGTTGGTGACGTCGTAGGTGGCGGCGTAGGAGAAGACGAAAAGCTGGACCAGCGGCGGGACGATCAGCACGAAGCGGCTCTTGCGGTCGCGCCACACCGCCAGGATTTCCTTGATGAAGAGGGCGCGGATGCGGGTTCCCATGGTGGTCAGTCCAGTCTCTTGCGGGTCTTCCTCGCCGTCATCGCCAGGAAGAAGGCGCCGATGGCGGCAATCGCCAGCAGGTCGGGGCCGATCACCGCCCACACGTCGCCGGCCAGAAACAAGGTTTGCAGGGCCGAGACGAACCAGCGCGCCATCACCACATGCGACAGCGCCTGGATCGGCGCGGGCATGCTGGTCACCTCGAACACGAAGCCCGACAGCATGAAGGCCGGCAGGAAGCCCGAGATGATCGCCACTTGCCCCGCCACGAACTGGTTGCGGGTGACGGTGGAAATCAGCAGCCCCTGGGCCAGCGCCCCCACCAGGAACACCGAC
>DASPMK010000397.1:0-8205 GCA_035627075.1 Azospirillaceae bacterium | reverse complement strand
GATCTCGGCTTGCGAGCAGGTCCAGCCCTCGGCCGTCCGCTGCCATCGGGTGACCATCAGATGCTCGACGAAGCTCGGCGCCTGAGCCTTGAGCGCGCAGTCCGCCCCGATCACGAAGGAGGCGCCGTCGAACACCAGTTCGTCCTGGCCGCCCACCTGGTTGACATAGACCAGCGGCAGGCCGGTTTCGGTGACACGCGACAGGGCATGGTTGAGGCGGCGGTCCATCTTGTCGGTTTCAAACGGGCTGCCGTTGGGCACCACCAGGATCTCGGCACCGCTTTCCGCCAGGGTTTCGGTGACATCCGGAGTCCAGATATCCTCGCAGATCGCCACGCCCAGCCGCACGCCCCGAAAGTTCACCGGCCCCGGCATCGGCCCGGCGGCAAACACCCGCTTTTCGTCGAACACGCCGTAGTTGGGCAGATCGTGCTTCAGGCGAACGGCGGCGATCCTGCCGGCTTCCAGCAACAGGGCGGCGTTGTGCGCCCGGCCGTCCACCCGCCAGGGCGCGGTCACCAGCATCGCCGGCCCGCCGTCGGCGGTTTCGGCCGTCAGCTCGTTCACCGCCTTCTCGACCGTATCGAGAAAGAAGGGCTTGAGGACCAGGTCCTCGGGCGGATAGCCGCAGACCACCAGTTCGGGGAACACCACCAGATCGACGTTGCGGTCGGCGGCGTCGCGGCGGGCCTGCCGGATGCGGTCGGCGTTGCCGCGGATGTCGCCGACGGTGGGGTTGATCTGCGCAAGTGCCAGCGTAAGGCGGTCGGTCATGGTTGCCGTTGGTCCTGGAACGTCCGTTTGCGCGAGCCTAGCAGCGCCGGCAGCCGGTTCCAAGGGCTTAGACCCTTGGAACCGGCTCGGAAACCGGCTGTTGGCGATGCACCATGGAGTAAAGGAGAACCGCCATGCAGGGCACCGGCACGACGACTTCGGTATGGATGGCCACATCGGAGATGCCCGAAGGCGATAAAGAAGCCGCCAACGAGCGACTTGACGTGCTGGTGGTGGGGGCCGGCATCGCTGGGCTGACCACGGCCTTGCTGCTCCAACGCGAGGGCCGTTCGGTCCTGGTGGTGGACGACGGCCCGGCCGGCAGCGGCGAAACCAGCCGCACCACCGCCCATCTGTCCAACGCCATCGATGACCGCTACACCGAAATCGAGCGGATGCATGGCGCCGAGGCGGCGCGACTGGCGGCCGACAGCCACACGGCCGCCATCGACCGCATCGAGTCCCTGGCCAAGGAGGAGGTGATCGACTGCGACTTCGCCCGGCTCGACGGTTATCTGATACCGGCCGAGGGACATTCCTCCGCCGTCATCGACCAGGAACTGGAGGCCGCCCACCGCGCCGGGCTGACCGCCGTCGAACGGGTGGACCACCCGCCTCTGATGTCCGCCGGCCCGGGGCCGTGCCTGCGGTTTCCCAACCAGGGCATGTTTCATCCCCTGAAGTACCTGAACGGCCTGTTGCGCGCCTTCACCGCCCACGGCGGGCGGCTGGTGTCAGGCGTCCATGTCAACGGCGTGTCGGAGGGCAAGCCGGCCAAGGTGACCACCGACGGCGGCCCCACCTTCTACCCCGACGCGGTGGTGGTGGCGACCAACACCCCGGTCAACGACTGGGTCAAGATCCACACCAAGCAGGCGGCCTACCGCACCTACGCGGTCGCGCTCCGCGTACCCCAGGGCTCGGTGCCGACGGCGCTCTACTGGGACACCGCCGATCCCTACCACTACGTCCGCCTCCAGCCGATGGACGACCACGACCTGCTGATCGTCGGCGGCGAGGACCACAAGACGGGCGAGGCCCGCGACCAGGACGAGCGCTGGGCGCGGCTGGAAGGGTGGACGCGCGAGCATTTTCCGATGGCCCAGGCGGTGGAATTCCAGTGGTCGGGCCAGGTGATGGAACCGTTCGACGGGCTGGCCTACATCGGCCGCAACCCCGGCTCGACCGGGGGGAATATCTACATCGCCACCGGCGACAGCGGCATGGGCATGACCCACGGCACCATCGCCGGCATGCTGCTCACCGACCTGATCCAGGGGCGCGACAACCCGTGGACGACCGTTTACGACCCGGCACGCAAGCCGTTCTCGGCCCTTGGCACCTTCCTCAAGGAAAACCTGGACGTGGCGCGGCAGTACAGCCACTACCTGCGCCCCGCCGAGGTCGGCAACGTGGCCGAGATTCGGCCGGGAACCGGCGCGGTGGTGCGCGAGAACGGCCAGATGGTTGCGGCCTACCGGGCCGACGACGGCACGGTGACGCGGCTGTCGGCGGTATGCACGCACATGCAATGCGTGGTCCAATGGAACCCCGGCGAGCGGACCTGGGACTGCCCTTGCCACGGCTCGCGTTTCACCACCGAAGGCGCGCTTCTGAACGGCCCGGCCGTCTCCCCGCTGGCGCATCTCTCCACCACCGAGGCGGAGGAGCGGAAAACGGGATAAGAAAAGGGGCTCCCAACGGAGCCCCTCCGTCATTGCCCCGAGGGGGTGGTGATGTTCGGCGACGTGGTGATGGAACCGGACGCGGCGGTCCCGCCGGGCTCGACGGTCTGGTTGGGCTGGGTGCCCGCCCCACCCCCCGCCGCTCCCGCCGCTCCCGAGGTGGCGGAGTTGTCCGAACTCCCCGACCCCTGAGGCTCGACGGCGGAGGAACCGCTGCCGCCCTCGGAGTTCTTCTTCAAGAAGGCGATGACGTCGGCGCGCTGTTGCGGCTGCTTCAGCCCGGCGAAGGCCATCTTGTTGCCGGGGATAAAGCCCTTGGGATCGGCCAGATAGGCGGCGAGGGACGCCTCGTCCCAGGTGATGTTGGCCGCCTTGATCGCCGGGGAATAATTGAATCCTTCCACCAAACCCGCCTTGCGTCCGACGACGCCGTGCAGGTTGGGGCCCACCCGGTTGGCGCCACCCTGCTCGATGGTGTGGCAGGCCTTGCACTGGTTGAACACCTTTTCGCCGCTGGCCGGATCGCCCGGCGGCAACGGCTCGGCTTGCTGGGCCATCGCGGTGGCCCCCCACAACAGGGCGGCTATCGCCACGGGCAAGACATTGCGGGTCTTCATGGGGGCTCCTTCCAAAAGGGCGGTCTGGTTCAGGCCCGTTTTCAACCTCCACAGGGGCGGGAGGTTCCCGCCGCGTGGGCTTACCTCCCCTGCCCGACTGTCGGCTGCGCCACCGCCGGCCATATCATCCTCTCGAACGGAGCAGGCGCGGGTTTCACCTCCCTCGCTTGGTACCGCGCTCTCCCGACCACCGAACAGCCGGAGCCTTCGAGGCATGTTCCAGCCTGAGACCGCGGCGCCGTCAACCCGCGCGACCGGGACGGCAATCCGTCCGCTCCTGCCGGTCCTGTTCCTGCTGCTCCTGGGCGCGGCGGCGCTGCCGCTTCTGGCGTCGCACCTGCCGCCGCTGGGAGCCTATCCGGGGATGCTGGCGCGTCTCTACGCGCTGGCCTTCCTGGACCAGGACCCAATTCTGTCGCGCCTTTACGACATCCGCTGGGAGGTCGCCCCCGACCAGCTTATGGATCTCATCATGGCACCGCTGGTGCGGGTGTTCGATCTGTTCGCGGCGGGACGGCTGTTTCTGGTGGCGGCCCTGCTGCTGCCGGTGACCGGGGCGGCGGCGCTGAACTGGGCGCTCTACCGTCGCCTTACCCTGGCGCCGCTGGCCACCTTCCTATTCGCCTACAATCAGGCCTTCATGGCTGGCCTGTTCGATTTCACCTTCGGCCTGGGACTGGCGTTGTGGGGATTGGCGCTGTGGGTCTTCTGCCGCCACCAGTCGCCGTTGGCTCGCGGCGTCGTGTCCATGGCCGTGCTGGCGCCGCTGGCGCTGTCGGACCCCTTCGCGCTGGCCGCCTATGCCATCGCGCTGCTCAGCCTGGAGGCCCGCCACCTTGCCGCCTTGCCACCGCGCGCGGTCCATCGGGCGGGGCCGGAGGTGATGGCGCTCCTGGTGCCGTTCGTGCTGGCGACCCCCTTGATGCTGGCCGGCGGCGACGGCGAGTTGGAACTGGCCGCGCCCCGCACCGGCACCTTCGGACTCGCGGCGCTGGATTGGCTGGTGGGCAGCACCTGGGCACCGCTCGATGTTCTGGTTGCGACCGTGGTACTGGGCGGCGTCAGCTGGGCGGTATCGCGCGACACCCTGCGCCTGCACCCGGCGGCGGACTGGGTGCTGGTGGCGGGCGTGCTGGCGATGACCGCCCAAGTGGTGATCGAACCGCTGGCGGTGGCGACCGATGGCCGGGCGCCGGTGGCCCTGGTTTTCGTGCTGATCGGTTTCAGCCGTTGGCGCTTCCACTCGGCGGGGGGGCGCCGGCTGTTCGTGGCGCTTCTACTCGCACTGACGCTGGTGCGCATCACCCACGTCGGCGCCACCTTCCTGCGCATGGGTGGCGTGCTGGAAGACCTGCGCGCCTCGTTCCGGCTGATCGAACCGGGCAGCGCCATCCTGGTGGCCGATTCGGACCGTGCCCATTGGCACCCCGACTACCGGGCGCTCTCCCAGGCGCTGGATCAGGCGGTGGCGCTGGCGGTGGTGGACCGCGCCAGCCTGGTGCCGCACACCGTAACGCGCAATGGCCGCGACACTCTGGTGACCGAACCGCAATGGCGCGACCTGGACGGCCCGCCGCCGGTCCGCCCCGCCGTGCGCGACCTGCGCGCCGTGTTGGGCGGCCAGGGTCCCGTGCCCTCGGAAAGGGTGTACTGGAAGCGCTGGACCGACCGCTTCGACTACGTCTACGTCCTGTTCACCGAAGCCGGCTACGACCCCAACCCCTGGCCGACCCGCCTGACGCTGATGCACCAGGGCAAACACTTCCAGCTTTATAAAATAACCCGGCAAAGCCCCCCTCGGTGAGAAGAGGAGCCCTGCCCCTTATACCAAAGGCAGTTGATGACTTCCATCAACCACCTTTGGTTCAAACCCGACAGCACAGTGCGGAGCAACGTGCGGAAGAGGGATACGGGCGGCAAATCATGGAAATGTTCAAACGCCGCCCGTATTACACCCCGTACTCGGCCTTCAGCTTTGCCATCAGATCGGCGTTGGCCTTCAGCCAGGCGTTGAACTCCTCGATCAGCTTGGGGTGCTTGATCGTGGATAGGTGATAGTTGCTCTCGGTATGCGGCAGGCCGGGGTCATAGGCCAAGGCGCCCGGCTGTTTCAGCTGCTTTTCCAACTGATGCTTCACGACCGCCACATTGCCATAGGCGCCATCGACGCGGCCGGCGATGGAAGTCTGCACCAGGGAGGAGAAGCTGTTGTTCTCGGCCAGCGTCACCTTGCCGCCGCTGATCCTGTCCATCCAATCCCAGGCGGTGAAGCCGCGGACGATACCGAGCTTGGCCACCGCGTCCGGCCCCTTGCCGACGTTTTCCGGCTTCACCGACACGCCGTCGATATAAGCCACCACCGGATCACTGTAGACGATATCCTTGCCCTTTCGCTGGTCGGCCGACCAGTAGGAGTTGTCGGGATACTTCAGGTCGATTTCCTGACCGACAAACTCCTGCATCAAACGGCTCACCGGCAGAGCGCGGTACTGGAAGGCATAGCCCTTGTCCTTGGCGAAGGCGTCCAGAAGGTCGCGGGCGAAGCCCTTGTAGTCGCCATCGGCATAGGTGTAGTGCGGGAAGTACTCGATATTCTCGACGCCAACCACGTAGCTGGTCTGGGCTGACGCCGTCCCGGCGCCAAAGAAACCGAGAACCATCACCGCGGCGGCCGCAAGCTTGCGCATAACCATGGGCTCCATTCCTTCTCCGTGCGAGAGGATGGAAGCTTATGACAAGCCGACTACAAATGCACGCCGACGATGCCCGCCAAGCGGGCATGGTGCCTGAATGTTGGGCTGATCCCTTTACTTCCTGAACAGGAATTCGCGGCCGACCTTCACCCGCTTGACGCCGTCATACTCGATGATGTCGGCGGTGGCGTAGGTCTCGGTCCAGCGTTCCGGCAGGAACGAGCCGGTGCCGACGATGTCCACCGGCGCCTTGGCTTCGGCCATGATGCGGCACTTGGCCGGGCCAAATCCCGAGGAGGCGACGATCTTCACCTTGTCGAAGCCGGCCTCGTCCAGCTTTTCGCGCATATGGAAGATAGCCGCCGCCGACACGCCGGTGCCGATGAGGTAACGGAGTTGCGTCTCGTCGCGGTAACCGCGGATGGCGTCGGGCACATGGCGCTCCAGCACCGCGTACGAGCGCGGCGGGTCCAGCCCCTCGATGAAACGCCCGCCGGGCGTGTCGAGCCTGACGGCGAGTTTGCCGGCCGCAGCCAGATCGGGGAAGCGCCTGCAGACCGCCAGCGCGTCGGTGAGTTCCTGCCCGAAGTAGTCGACCAGCACGGTCAGGTTGGAATCGGGGAAGGTCTCGTTGTACATCTCGGCTGCCCGCACGGTGGTGCCGGCGTAACCGATCAGCGCGTGCGGCATTGTGCCGAGGCCATGAGGTTGGCCGAAGTACCGGGCCGTGGCGTCGGTAGCGTTGCCGATAAAGCCCACCGCCCCCACCTTGCGCCGCGCGCGGGCCGAGCCGACCGACGCGGCATAAGCCATGATCTCGGCCATCTCGGTGCCGGCGCAGTGCCGCGCGTCCATGGCCAGAAACGCCACCTTGGGCAGGTCGGCGCACATGGCGAAGGCGTTGTACGCGGCCACGCACGCCGGTCCCAGCTTTTGCAGGAACAGGGTTTCCAGGTCCACCAGATGGTAGAACGACCCGGAGATATACAGGATGGGCTCACCCGCGCCCACCCAGCGGCCCTCGCGGTACTGGAGGTCGATCTTCACCTCGAAGCCGCGCTCCTTCGCCACCCCCTCGATCCACTCGATCATCAACCGCGGCGCGGAGACAACCGGGCGGCGCATGAAAATGGCGTAGCCCACCTTCTTATCACCAAAGCGTCCCACCGCCGCCTTGGTGCGCACGAAGTAGGCGTCGGTCCACCGGCCAATGTCGTCCACCGAGGGCTTGAGGACATCCGGAGCCTTGGAAGCGGCGGGCTTTTCGGCGTTGTCCATGGGTCGGCACCTCGGGTCGGGACGGCGGTTGGGGTTACTCTGCGGCGGCGCTCCGCCGGTCGCGGCTCTGCTGGAGCCGGCGGCGCTTCAGTTCATCGGCCAGAAGGAAGGCCAGTTCCAGCGACTGCGAGGCGTTGAGGCGCGGGTCGCAGGCGGTGTGGTAACGGTCGGACAGGCTTTCGTCGGTGATCCGCTGGGCGCCGCCCAGGCACTCGGTCACTTCCTGGCCGGTCAACTCGAAATGGACGCCGCCGACGTGGCTGCCTTCGGCCTGATGCACGGCGAAGAAGCGGCGCGCCTCGTCGAGGATGCGGTCGAACGGGCGGGTCTTGTAGCCCGACGCCGATTTGATGGTGTTGCCATGCATGGGGTCGCACGACCACACCACGGTGCGGCCCTCGCGCTGGACGCGGCGGATCAGGCCGGGGAGCTTCTCCTCCACCTTGTCGGCGCCCATGCGCACGATCAGCACGACGCGACCGGCCTCGTCGGTCGGATTCAGAATGTCGATGAGGCGGACCAGTTCCTCGGGGTCGAGGCTGGGGCCGCACTTCAGGCCGATGGGGTTCTTCACGCCGCGCAGGAACTCGACGTGGGCCCCGTCCGGCTGGCGGGTGCGGTCGCCGATCCACAGCATGTGGGCCGACACGTCGTACCAGTCGCCGGTGGTGCTGTCGACGCGGGTCAGCGCCTGCTCATAGGGCAGCAGCAACGCCTCGTGGCTGGTGAAGAAGTCGGTTTCACGCAACTGCGGCGTGGTGTCGGCGGTCATGCCGCAGGCGGTCATGAAGGCCAGCGCCTCGTCCAGCCGCTCCATCATCGCTTCGAAGCGCTCGGCCTGCGGCGAGTTGGCGACGAAGCCCAGAGTCCACTGATGCACCCGGTGCAGGTCGGCGTAGCCGCCCTGGGCGAAGGCGCGCAACAGGTTCAGCGTGGCCGAGGCGTGATTGTATGCCTGGACCATGCGGTCGGGATCGGGGTTGCGGGTCGCCGGATTGGCGTCGAAACCATTGATGATGTCGCCGCGGTAGATCGGCAGCTCGACGCCGTCGATCACTTCCGTGTCCGCCGAGCGCGGCTTGGCGAACTGCCCGGCCATGCGCCCCACCTTGATGACGGGCGTGGCGCCGCCGAAGGTCAGCACGACGGCCATCTGCA
>DASPMK010000396.1:0-7109 GCA_035627075.1 Azospirillaceae bacterium | reverse complement strand
CAGTCGAGAGACTTCGTCTACGTCGGCGATGTGGTCGGCCATCTCCTGGCGGCCTACGACCAGACCTCACGTCAAGCCCCCGTGTTCAACGTTTGCACCGGACGCGCCACAACCGTCGCCGACCTGGCCGGAACCTTGATGAATCTCGCCGATCGGACCCCGGCGGTGCAGCATGGCCCGGCACGCCCCGGTGACATCCGCCGATCCGTGGGCGACCCGTCGGCCGCCATCACCAGCCTTGGCCTCGCGGCCCAGGTATCCTTGGCCGATGGGTTGTATCGCACCTTGATGGCATGAACCACTCGAACGGGGATAAAAAAAAGCCCCCGCCGGCCTGAAGCCGACGGGGGAGCGAAGATCGCGGGACTTAACCGGGGACGTACTGGGTCGATGGCGCGATGGCGTAGATCATCTCCGGCTTGATCAGCCCGTCGAGCAGGTCGCGGCCATAGTTCGAGTTGACGCCCAGGCCCACCCCGTCCCATTCGGCCGCGGCGCTGGCGCGGGCCTCGAACTCGAAACTGGCACCACCGCCGCTGGTGTCGGTGATGAACCAGCCGTAGTCGCGCAAGGCACGGGCGACGACCTCGGCGGCGTCCTGCATCTCCATGGGCAAGGTGGCCGACCAGGCATCGATCTGCGCGTCGGTGATGTTGAGCGCGAAGCGGGTGCCTTCGGGAATACCCGGAGGGTTATCGGGGTGCTCCAGCTTGGTGGCCGGGGCGACGTAGCGGTCGCCGTCGGTGTTGGAGATAGTGATGGCCAGCGCATGGTCGATCAGACCCTGCTTGATCTCTTCCGGCCGCACCAGCATGGCCGAGTACTCAATTCCCACCCCGCGCGACGGCTGGTTGCCGCCTTCGTAGGTGTGATAGTTGCCGGGGACCAGACTGCCGTTTTCGGCGCGCACCGTCGTGCCGTCGAAGGTGACATGCCACAGATTCCATTCCCGCCCCGTCTTGGGATCGAGGATGATCATCCGGGCGTCCTCGTCGCCCGGCACCTGCCAGCGCGGGTTCCACGGAATGGTGGTACCGTCGATGTTGGTCGACCAGGAGGTATCCACCTTGAACCAGCCGGTGGCGTCGTCGGCGTAGAAGACCGGCATCGCCATGACGGTATTGACGTTGAAGTTGCCCGGGCGGTCGGGAGACTCGTTATAGAAGCTGCTGGACAGCTTGGCGCTGTTGGGGTCGCGCGGCAGGCCGTTGACCGGGATGTTCCACGGCGCGTTCGGCCCTTGCGGCCGATCGTAGAAGTAGTCTTTCGGCAGATTGAACACCAATGCGCCGTTGGTCAGCAGGTCCTGCCGCCCGGCCACCACGTCCTGCCCGTCGAGCGCGCCGCGGTCCAGCGTCGTCATCGATGAGGTGGACTCGACGGCCCGGTTGTTGACCAGGACCTTGTCCACGTAAAGCGCCCGATCCTCGCTGCTGACGGCGGTGTCGTTATCGTAGCGCACCTGGACTTTGTGCGCGAGATCAGGCGTGATGTTGGCGACGAAGTTGTAGTTGGCGCGGGTGGACGAGCTTACCGTCGCCCGGCCGATCTCCTGCCCATCGACCAGAAGCGTCATGGACGGCCACACGCCGCCGGCCGGCGAGCCCCAAGCCGACACGGTGATGCGGGTGCCCGCGCCTGACGGCGGCGGCGGCGGCGGCGGGGTGGTCGTACCGCCGGTGCTGCCGCCGGTCGTACCGCCGGTGGTGCCGCCCGAGGTGGTGCCGAAATCAAAGTCGCCGATGATGAACTGGTCCGGAGTGGTGTTGCGAATGGTCAGCGTCTCGGTGGAGCTGAGTTTCAGCGATACGTTGGCCCCCGACCGGGTCATCGCCGCCTTGGCGGCGGCGAGGTCGGCGATGCCGGAGCCCTCCAGACGGATGACGTCGCCGGACCCGCTGCCCGGCTTGAAATCGGCGATGGTGTCGTTGCCGTTGCCGGCCTTGACGATAAAGCGATCATCGCCTTCGCCGCCGATCAGCCAATCACGGCCGCCGGCACCGTTCAGCGTATCGGCGCCGCGCCCGCCGACCAGGATGTTGTTCAGCGCATTGCCGGTGGCGGTTGCCCCGGTCGAGCGGCCGACGGTCAAATTTTCCACGTTGGTGGGCAGGGTATAGGCGGCCACCCGCGTCACCACCGTGTCGTCGCCCTCGCCGGCGTTCTCCAGCACCCGGTCGCCGGTTTGGCGCACGATCAGGGTATCGTCGCCGGCCCCGCCGCGCAGGGTGTGGGTACCCGTGCCGCTGTCGAGCCAGTCGGCCCCCGTGCCGCCGACCACCGTGGTCGCGGCGGCGGTGCCGATCTTGAAGGCGGTGGGAGCGTTGGTGATGCTCCAGCCCGTCGTGGTGGGCCCAAGGCCCAGCGGGAAGGTGCCCATGCCGTCAAGGACGTTGCCTGAAGTCTGCACCGTGGTGCCGCGCGCGGCGTAGCTGCCGTCGACGGTCAGGTCCTTGCGATTGATCTCGTTCAGTTCGTTGTTGCGGACCTGGACCAGCCCGACGAGGCCGGTGGCCGTGCTTGGCGAACCCAGCAGGTCGATGGCGCCGCGCCCGCTGTCGCGCCGACCGCTATCGGAAACCAGATTGTTCTCGATGACGAGTTGCTTGCTGGCACCGACCGGGCTGTCAGGGAAATAGGCAATACCGCTGCGGCCGGAATGGTGTACCTCGTTGCCACGCAGAATGCCGGAACTGCGGACCGAGATTCCGTTGCCGTCGTTGGTGCCATAGACCTTGTTTCCCTCGATCAGGGAGTCGGTCGCCTGCACCATGATGCCATGGTAGAGGTTGGTGGTGCTGGAAAGGCTCGCTTTGGTGACCACGTTGTCGAGGACTTTCAGTCCCGTGTGGTTGACCAGGGCGGCCGGATTCTGCGGGGCGGCGATGCCGTCGCGGCCGGTGTTGACAACCGTGTTGTCAGCGATGACGACATTCTCGGTCGAGCCATAGCCACTGAGCTTGATGCCCGTGCCGGTGACGTCCCGGACTACGCAATTCTCGATCCGGACATTCTTCACGTTTTTCAGAAGAATGCCGTCACCGCTGGCGTTGTGGACGGTGACGTTACGGACCAGCGTGTTATCCCACGAGGAACCCTCAAGAACGAGCGTTGATGTGAGATCGAGGTTTTCGATAATGCGTGTGTAGGCCATGCGAATTCCCTGCAATTAGAACATTGCACAAGGCAAGTTTTCAGCAGGTATTTCGCTTCTCTGAGAATTAAACAAAAGTTAATTACACTCTATATTCGATTTATATCCAATTCTTATCATGAGTACTGATGCGTCTTTATTATTTTTTTGTCACGGGCGCTCACGTCGTGACCGTGCCGCAAGCGCCCGTTTTTCGCTTAGAACCTGTCCGGGAACAATCAAGGCCCTATCAAGACGTTATTTTATCTCGTCCTGCGTGAGCTTAACCCGCGTCTCCATGCGGGAGGGGGAGGGCCGGGTCAAGTCCGGCCATGACGTACGGTGTGACATGAAGGCCCTGATCGCGTTGAGCATCGTCTCGGACAGGCTCTTAAACCACGGTGTCGCGCAGGATGTAGCGCTCAAAGACGTACTTGCCGTACTCGGTGTTGAGAGCTATCGCCAGCCGCGCGGTAATCCCGCCGCCCGCCGCCGCCATGGCGGTCAGCGTACCGGCGCACCGCGCCTTGCGCCGCTTGCCACCTGGTGAGAGGTCGTGAGTCAGTTCAACCTCATAGGGGCCTTCGGGAAGGTCGGTCGGAACCGCGATGTCGATGACATGATCGGATACCCATACCGCCGTGCCGTCGGCCACCGGCTGGCCGTCCCGCGACAGACGCACTGTAGTGTTCCGCGCCCGCACCCAGCCTCGCCGCATGGGGTCGCCGACCAGGGCGGCATGGAGTTGTCGCCCGGTGGCCAGCAGCACGCCCAGACCGACCCACGCGAGGAATATGGTTTCCCGCGCCATCCGCGCCGGCCGATGGCAAAGCCGCGCGTTGAACCGGTTGCGGATGCGTTTGGAGGTGCCGTGACTCATCAGGCTCTGGGTGTAGCCGACAAGCCCTGGCTTGACTCCGAACCGCAGGTCGTAGCCACCGAGCGAGTTTTCGTGCAGGGCGGCGATCTCGGGACGCACCGGACGCGGTCCCATCAGGTTCATGTCGCCCTTGATGACATTGAAAAGCTGGGGCAACTCGTCCAGGCGACAGGCACGCAGAAACCGGCCGACCGGGGTTTCCAGCCGGGTATTGCGCGGCAGCACCCGGTCCCGCGTCGCCAGCGTCGCCTCGGGCCGCAGGGTGCGGAACTTGTATATATGGAAAATCTCGCGGTCTTTGCCCAGCCGCGGCCCCCGGTAGAAGATCTGCCGCCCTTGGGTCGCCATCAGCACCAACGACAACGTCAGCAACAACGGCATCGCCCCGACCAGCAGCACGAGGCCAAGCGCCAGATTCCAGAGTCGGTAAAGCCGGGGGTGGTCGGGCACGTAACCAACTCCGCGAGCCGCCCTGGTAACGGGAGTGAATCCTGGGTCGGTAGAGCCCCTAAGCTGAGCAGTTGAACCCGCGACAAACGTCGGCTCCATTAACGGTCCCGACGCCAGGCGAGCGCAATTCTCTGTCGTGTTGTGAACGGCGAAGGGTTGAGCCATATCTCACCTCATCTGGATGTTTGATTGGCCTGCTTTTTCTTTTAGTTTCACGAACCGAAGTTTTGTTTTATCGTCGTGAATTATTTAGTTAAAAATCCACGACAATAATCATTGGCGCGCCGCGTATTGCTGATTATTATTGCGATGGTTGCACTCCATAGGACTCCAGGTGAAGTGGAAGCCACCATTCGCCATCCATCAAGGAAACCAGCCCGTCACCCAGCGACAAGACCCCCAGGATGTCACGGTCGCGGGCATGCATCAGGGCCGGCAGGCCCGGGCGGAACAGAACCCTGCGTCGGGCAAGTTCGGTTATCAGCATCGGCTCCAGCCGTCCGCGGGCAGCGGTGACGCCATGCTCCCGAAGGGTTTGGAACAGGTCGTCCAGCACCGCCCCATAGGCGTGGGGTTTGGCGGCGATTTGCAGCACCTGTGCCACCGCGTTGGACGGAGCAAAGCTGACGTGCCAGCCCAGCGGGCACCCGTCGGCACCGCGCACCAGCCGGCGGCATAGGGGGCCACGGCTGGCGCCCCCTCCCATCTCGCTAAACAGCCAATCGGCGAATGGCCGGTCGTAGGCCGGACGCAGCCGCAAGCCTCCCAGCACCTCGCCCGCGTGGGCGGCGAGGGCTTCGGCCGTCAGTTCCTCCGAAACCGTCGCCAAGGGAGCGGAATCGCGCCGATACCGGCCGAACAAGGCATCCGCCGACATGCGGAATGGACGCGCCAGAGACTTCAGCCACGGCAACCGACCCCGCTCGACGGCATAGTCCACGGCGAAGCGGAAAGGGCGGAAAAATTTGACCCATTCCAGAGAACCGCTGCCCACCATCCGCCCGCCAAGCGCCAGCCAAAGCCGGGTAGCGGTGTCGTTGCCGCCATCGGAGATGGTAAGATCCTGTGGTCCGGCGAAGTAGCGCCGCAAAAGCCGGATACCGACGCCGGCGGCGTACTTTCCCGGAGCGCGCAACAGCGGCCCGGAGCAACCCAGCCGGATGGGTCGCCCATCGAAAATGAGACGCCGCGCCATCGAACCGAGGAAGCCGACGATCTGGCCGTCGCGATCCTCGCAGACCAGGGCCGGGATACCGGGATCGGCCCAGGGGTGACGCAGGAAGTACCGCTCCAACCCATCGGCCAGGAGTGGCGGGGGACTGGCGGTCTTCGATCGCATGACCCGTTCGAGGAGCACCGCCGCCGCCGGTGCGTCGGCGGCGGTGAACGGCCGCACCAGAAATGCCCTGGTATCGGCGGATGACGCGGCGATGGCGGGCAAAACGGTGGCGGACGAAGAGGACGGCGTTAAGAAGGACATGGCAGCTCCCCGAGGTTTGAAGAGTTGGAAGGCACGAGGGGGGAGAGCCCGGCTCACCAGCCGCGGTTTAGCAGTTTGACCCGAATGGCCTTCAACTTTTGGACCAATCCGGGGTAGCGGGCCTTGAAGCGACGGTACACCGCCTGGCCGCGGATCAGGACCCTCCCCCGTGCCGACACACCTTGGTCGAAGACGTGGATGGCCATGGTTCGGTCGGTCCAGTCGGACTTGTACTGTTCGTTGCCGGTGGTGAAGTCGAATACCCTTACCCCGTGATCGCAACACCACCGCACCATTTCGAGCAAAAGGAGGCGACCCGGTGAAACGGCGGCGAACCTGTCAAGGTCAAAGGCCGGCATCAGCATGTACATCCGGTCCTGGAACACGATTCCCAAATGCACCGCCACAATCCGGTCGTCGAGAGTAAGGACTGATAAGTGAACGAAACCGCTGCTCACCTCGCATTTGGCTATATTGCGGTAGAAATCACGGAAATCGGGGTTGAGAAAAATATCCACTGCTCCGATAAACTGGTACCGGCGCGATTTTTGCTCGATCAACGCATCAATGGCGCGATCCACCTCGCCCGCATCGCCGATCACTTGGAACGCGACCTGCCCCTGGCGTTCCAGCCGCCGCCGTTTGGTGCGGGTATCGGCCATCAGGCGGGTGGAGCGTGCCTTGAGGAAACCTTCGAAGCCACCATCCAGCACAGTGTGGTAGCTCATTGCCGATGGACGGCACGGAAGCTGGAGAAAGGGATTGGGCACCCCGCCGATACTCTCGGGCAGATTGCTTAGATGGATGGTGTCCACCGGGCCGACGGCGGCCAGGATGCGCCGCCACAAGGCCGGGAATCCCCCCTCGGCGAGAGCCAGGGCGAACGTGCGGTCAATCAGCGGCGCGTTGTAGTCGGCAAGGCCGAAGTCGATGAATTCCAGTCGGGCCAAGCCGTGGCGCCGGCATACCGCCAGCGGCACAAGCATCAGCGGTTCTGGCCGGCGTCGGTCGGACACCAGCACGATCGCCAAGCGGACGACCGTATCCCGGCCAACCGTCTCCAACAGCGCCGACGCCCACGCGCAGGTCTGGAAGCCATAGCCGCAGGCGGTTTTCTCAAAGGCCAGCCAAGGCTCCCTGGCATCCTCAACAGACTTGAAGACCCT
>DASPMK010000395.1:0-21189 GCA_035627075.1 Azospirillaceae bacterium | reverse complement strand
ACCGCCGGCTCGACATGGTGGAATTCCACCTGACCGAGGACCGGCTGCGCGCCGACATCCGCGAGGCGCTGCGCCAGTGCCCGGACATGGAGCGCTCCCTGTCGCGCCTGACGCTGGGGCGCGGCGGCCCGCGCGATCTGGCCGCCATCCGCGACGGCTTGGCCCGCACTGCCGACATCAAGCGCCTGCTGCAACAGGCCATGCTGACCCCGGTGCCCGACGGAGTGCGCGAGGCGGTGCGCGACATGGGCGAGCACGCGGCGCAAGTCGACCGGCTGGGCCGGGCGCTAGCCCCCGAAATGCCCCTTTTGGCGCGCGATGGCGGCTTCATCGCCCCGGGCTATTCCGACGCGCTGGACGAGCTACGCACCTTGAAGGACGAAGGGCGCCGGCTGATCATGGGCCTTCAGGCCAGGTACGCCGAGCTTTCCGGCGTGGCCGCGCTGAAGATCAAGCACAACAACGTGCTGGGCTACCACATCGAGGTGACGGCGGCCCAGGCCGACAAGCTGATGCAGGGGACGGCCCGCGAGGTCTTCATGCACCGCCAGACCATGGCCAGCGCCGTGCGCTTCGGCACGGTCGAGCTGGCCGACCTCGAGCGCCGCATCTCCGAGGCCGGCGACCGCGCCGTGGCCCTGGAGCTGGAGATGTTCGACAATCTCGTTGGCGAGGTGGCGGGCCGGGCCGAGTCCATCGCCCGCGCCGCCCGCGCCCTGGCCTGCCTGGACGTCGCCTGCGGTCTGGCCGAGCTGGCGATGGAGCGGCGTTATTGCCGCCCGGTGGTGGACGGCTCCGTCGCCTTCGAAATCCGCGGCGGCCGCCATGCGGTGGTCGAGCAGATGCTGGACTTCGCCGGCGAGTCCGGCTTCGTCGCCAACGACTGCGATCTGGCCGCCGAAAACCGGCTGTGGTTGTTGACCGGCCCCAACATGGCCGGCAAGTCCACCTTTTTGCGCCAAAACGCGCTGATCACCATCATGGCGCAGATCGGCTCCTTCGTGCCGGCGGACAGTGCCTGGATCGGCACGGTGGACCGGCTGTTCAGCCGCGTCGGCGCGGCGGACGATCTGGCGCGGGGACGATCCACCTTCATGGTGGAGATGGTGGAGACGGCCGCCATCCTGAACCAGTCCACGCCGCGTTCCCTGGTGATCCTGGACGAGATCGGCCGCGGCACGGCGACCTTCGACGGCCTGTCCATCGCCTGGGCCTGCGTCGAGCACCTGCACGAAGTGACGCGCTGCCGCGCCCTGTTCGCCACCCACTACCACGAGCTGACCACGCTCGCGGCCAAGCTGGCGTCCCTGTCGTGCCACACCATGCGCATCAAGGAGTGGCAGGGCGAGGTGGTGTTCCTGCACGAGGTGGCACCGGGGGCGGCCGACCGCAGCTACGGCATCCACGTCGCCAAGCTGGCCGGTTTGCCCGCGCCGGTGATCGCGCGGGCCGAGCAGGTCCTGGAGATCCTGGAGTCGGGCGAGCAGGCCTCGGGCATCGCCCGGCTGGCGGAGGACTTGCCGCTGTTCTCCGCCGCCCTGAAGCGCCAGACCCCGGCCACGCCTGTGAAGCCTTCAGCGGTGGAGGAGGAGCTTGAACGGATTCATCCCGACGACCTCTCCCCGCGTGAGGCGCTGGAGGCGCTGTACCGGCTGAAAGGGTTGTCGGGATAAGAGCCGGCGGTGTTGGCCGGCATTCTGGCCGTGCTCGACAACGGTACTCCGCGCAACATGCCGCGGCGCGGGTGCTCCTTTTTGGCCCGCCGCCTCCACTCCACTGCTTACGAACCCTAAAATTAGGGGTGCGTGTTATAGTCTGGGACGATACCTTGATTATCTCCCTTTCCACCATGTCGTTCGTTATTCGATGTCTGATCGAGATCAAGCCCATCCGCACGATCATGGCGCCTGCTGCGGCGGCCAGGGCCATGCCGAGTTGCCCGCCTCGCCGGACAGCCCGGTACTGGTGGAGGTGACGCGCGGCGGAGCGGTGGAATCGCGCCATCGCGGCCACGCCGCCATCGTCGACGCCGACGGCCGCGTCGTCGCCCACTGGGGCGGGCTGGAGGAACCGGTGTTCCCCCGCTCGGCCATCAAGCCGCTCCAGGCCATTCCCCTGGTGGAGACGGGCGCGCTCGACGCGCTGGGTCTAACCGAGGCCGAACTGGCGCTGGCCTGCGCGTCCCACAACGGTGAGGCCCGGCACACCCGGCTGGTCGGCAGTTGGCTTGCCAAGATCGGGCTGTCGGTGGCGGACCTGGAGTGCGGCGCCCATGCGCCGTATGACGAGGAAACCGCCGCCGAGATGATCCGGGCGGGCGAGACGCCCACGGCGCTGCACAACAACTGTTCCGGCAAGCACGCCGGCATGCTGTCCACCGCCAAGCATAGGGGCGAGCCGGTCCGTGGCTATGTCCGCTTCGATCATCCGGTGCAGCAGCGCATCCTGGGCACCCTGGAGCAGATGTGCGGCGTGGACCTGTCCCGCGCCCCGCGCGGCGTCGACGGCTGCTCCATCCCCACCATCGCCGTGCCGTTGGGCTCGCTGGCGCTGGCGATGGCCCGCATCGCCGAGCCCAAGGACCTGCCGGACGCCCGTGCCCGGGCCGTCACCCGCATCCGCCACGCCTGGGGCGCCCACGCCCCCCTGATCGGCGGCACCACCGCCTTCGACACCCGGGTGATGCAAGCGGCGTCACCGGGCCGCATCCTGGTCAAGAGCGGGGCGGAAGGTGTGTGCTGCGCCGTGCTGCCCCGGCTGAAACTTGGCATTGCATTGAAGATCGAGGACGGGTCGGCCCGCGCCCGAGCGGTCGCCATGGCCGCCTTGCTGCGCTATTGCAAGGAACTGGCGGGTGAAAGCCATGAGACGCTCGATCCCTTCGCAGTCGAGCGGTTGACCAACCGCGCCGGCGTTGAGGTCGGGCAGGTGCGCCCGGCCGCCGGTTGGCCCATGGCGCGGGATTGACGACAAGAAAGGGGGAGTCCATGCGCGCCGTCCGTTGCCTCGCCTGGGGCGGGATCGACGATCTGGTGATCGAGGATGTGCCGGTGCCGACGCTGGGAGCCGGGGAGGTGCGCGTCGCCATCCGGGCGGCCGGGCTGAACTTCGCCGATACCCTGATCATCGCCGGCAAGTACCAGGAAAAGCCGGCCCTGCCCTTCTCCCCCGGTTTCGAGGCCGGCGGCGTGGTGCTGGAGGTGGGCGGAGGCGTGACCAGCGTCAAGCCCGGCGACCGGGTGATGGCGGTGCTGAATCATGGCGGCTTCGCCGAAGAGGCGGTGCTGCGGGCCGAGGATGTGTTCCCCATCCCCGACGCCATGGATTTCGTCACCGCCGCCGCCTTTCCCATCGCTTACGGCACCTCGCACATCGCGCTGTGGGAGCGCGCCCGGCTGAAGGCGGGCGAGGTGCTGCTGGTGCATGGCGCGGCGGGCGGCGTCGGCCTGACCGCCGTGGAGATCGGCAAGGCCATGGGCGCCACCGTCATCGCCACCGCCGGCGGAGCGGCCAAGCTGGAGGTCGCCAAGGCGCACGGCGCCGACCACCTCATCGACTATCAGGCCGAGGATATCCGCGAGCGGGTCAAGGAGTTGACCGGCGGGCGCGGCGCCGACGTGGTCTACGATCCTGTGGGCGGCGATGTGTTCGACGCCTCGCTCCGCTGCACCGCCTGGAGTGGGCGCCTCCTGGCGGTGGGCTTCGCCGCCGGACGGGTGCCGCAGGTGCCGGCCAATATCCTGCTGGTCAAGAATCTGGCGGTGCTGGGCATTTACTGGGGGTCGTATCGCACCCACGCCCCGGAACTGGTGGCCGAGAGCTTCCGCACCCTGTTCGGCTGGACGGTCGAGGGCAAGCTGAAGCCGCACGTCTCCCACACCCTGCCGCTGGCCGAATTCAAGGACGCCCTGCGCCTGCTGGCCGAGCGCAAGTCCACCGGCAAGGTGGTGCTGACGGTGGCTCCGCCGTGACCGACGCCGTCCGCACCCAGTACGAAACCTATCCCTACCCGGCGCGCGAGCCCAAGGACGAAGCGAAACGGCTGATCACCGGCTCGCCCAGCCATCTCGACGAGCTGAACCACTACGTCTTCGGCGGCCGACTGGACTTTTCCCGACCGTTCCGCGCGCTGGTGGCCGGCGGGGGGACCGGCGACGGCACCATCATGCTGGCGCAGCAACTGAAGGACGCCGGGATCCCGGCCGAGATGGTCTATCTCGACCTGTCCGACGCCTCGCGCGCCATCGCCCAGGCGCGGGCCGAGGCGCGGGGGCTGGATTTCATCCGCTTCCAAAGGGGCTCGCTGCTCGCTTTGTCGGAGCTGGGGTGCTTCGACTACATCGACTGCTGCGGCGTGCTGCATCATCTGGAGGACCCGGCGGCGGGATTGCGTTCGCTGGCCGGGGCGCTGAAGCCGGGCGGCGGCATCGGCATCATGGTCTACGGCGAGTACGGCCGGGCCGGAGTCTATCCGCTGCAAGAGGCGTTGCGCACCCTGACGGCCGGCGCCGGGCCGAGGGAACAGGTGGCGTTGGCCCGCCGCCTGCTGGCGCAACTGCCGCCGACCAACGGTTTGCGCCGCAACCCGTTCCTGTCCGACCACGCGGAGTCCGATGCCGGTCTGTATGATCTGCTGCTGCACAGCCAGGATCGCGCCTACACCGTGCCGCAGCTGGCGGAGCTGGCCGACGCCGGCGGCCTTGCCATCACCGCCCTGATCGAGCCGGCGCGCTATGAGCCCGCCACCTATCTCAACGACCCGCGCCTGCTGAAACGGCTGGAGGGCCTGGCTTGGCTGGAGCGGGCGGCGCTGGCCGAGCGGCTGGCCGGCAATCTGACCAAGCACATCGCCTATCTGACCCGGCCGGGGGATGCGGGCACGGCCGTCGCCCAAGCGCAAGGACCGGCGGTGGCGCCGGTGCTGAAGGACCTGGACGGCAAGGCGGTAGCCAGGGGCCTGCCGCCCGGCGGCTCACTGAAGGTGACTTTCAGCGGCTTGTCGTGGAGCCTGCCCCTGCCGCGCCTAGCCGGGCCGATGCTGGCCCGCATCGATGGCGCTGCGACGTTGGGCGACATTCACGCCGCCCTCGCCCAGGCCGATAAGGGCCTGTCCTGGAACGCCTTCAAAAACCAGTTCGATCAGCTTTACAATGCCTTGAACGGCGTCAACAAGCTGCTGCTGCGCCACCCCCGAACGCCGGATACGAGGGCCGAGTGACCCGCTTCAACGACTTCGCCCAGCTCTACGCGGCGGCCCACGCCGAAGCCGGCCTTTCCCGTATCCTGATCTCGCAGATCCTGGCCCGCGTCGAAAACGATCCGGGCTTCCTGTTTTCCCCGGAGTTCGGCCGGCTGGGCGGCCAGTGCCCGGTGGCGCCGGGAACCCGGCAGGACGATCTGGACAAGGTGACGGTCAACACGCTGCTGGCGTTCCTGTACGACTCGTTACGCCAGCACATCCTCGCGCGGATGCCGTTCAGCGAGGACGGCCGCATCGTGATGCCGCCGGCGCCGGAGTCGCCCTTTGGGCTGTCGCCCGACGACCGGGCCGGGCTGGCCCTGGCACCACCCGAGACGCTGTGCGCCTTCCTGCGCGATTGCTCGTGCCATCTGCTCGACGCCCTGATTGCCGACTGGACGGCCGCCATACTGGCCGAGGAGGAACGCTGCCGCAGCCAGGGGGAGGGGGCGATCACGCCCATCGCCGCGGCGAGCTTCCTGCTGGGGCAGGCGCTGGTGTCCTCGCACATGCACCAGCGTAGCGGCTACGACATGCTGTCGATCACCAAGACCGGCAGCCATACCGCGCTGCACGTCTGCTGGAGTCTCGTGGAGGCGGCCCCGCTGGTGCGGCCGAGACAAACGACGGCTTATTACGACAGCCTCGTCCGCCGCAGCCTGAAACAGGTTCTGCCGCTGTCGGCGGGCAGCCTGGGCATGCTGGTCCACTACATGGAGACGACCGGCATCGAAGCCCCGCACCATCAGGCGACCCATGTCCTTCCCCTGAACCAGACGGCCTTCATCTTCGACGACTCCGAACCGGACGGCATGATCCGGCTGAACACCGACGCCATCAAGCCGATCGCCGCCCCCGGCGAGCGGTATTTCACCGGCTGCCCGGCGTTCTACGCGATCAACCTCATCAATGTTTATGGAGAAATCGCCGCCTCCCTCGCGGTCGATTACGGCGTTTACGACCGCCTTCAAGAGCGCGGCCCACAGCCTTAAACCGCCGTTTCGCCGCTCGGCACCCCGACGGGAGCATCGGTGACCGGCCGGCGCCGCGCCGCCAGCATGGTTTCGTACACCGCCGCCACGCGCTCGGCATGCCGCGCCGGGGTTGATGGATCGTGCCAGTACCGCTCCCATGCCGCTTGGCCGACGCGGTCGGCGACGGCGGCATCCTTCAGCGCGGACAGTGCCTGGGCCAGCGACTCCACGCTGCCGGGTTCGACCAGAAAGCCGTTCTCGCCGTTGGTGATGACATTTTGCAAAGCCGTCGATCCACTGGCGACCAGAGGCACGCCCCGTGCGATGGCCTCCATCGCCGACAGGCCGAACGGCTCGTACCATAGCGACGCGAAAATGATGGCGCGCGCCCGGTCCATGTGGGCGAACACATCCGAGCGCGTGGTCCAGGGCAGGAATTCGGCGTCCGGGTTGATCACCCGCAACGCCTCCTCGTACGGCCCGGCGCCGACAAAGGACAACTCCACCCCAGCCCGTTTCGCCGCCGCCGCCAACACCCCCACGCCCTTTTCCGGCGACAGGCGACCGATGAAGAGAAACTTGCGATTGCCGGCGACCGGCGCGCGCGGGGCGCACTCGACGTCCACCGGATTCGGCACCACGAAGTAGCGGCTGTCGCCGGGCAGGAACGGCCGCGCCACGTCGCGCGCGAACGGTGACGGGCTGATCACGCTGAGCGGTTGCTGGCGCATCGCCAACGCGCGGACGGTCGCGGCTTGGCGTGCCAGACGCACCAGCTTGTGACGGCCGCTGAGGACATCGCAGTTGGTCGTCGCGCACTTCAGGGAAAGCGGCTTGACCGAGCAGACATGGCCGGCGTGGTGGTCGTAATAGACGCCGTTGGGGCAAACGAGGAAATAGTCGTGCAGCGTGACCGCCCAAGCCACCCCGCTTTCAGCCGCGACCTTGAGCGCGACCGGGCTTAGCGACCGGGTGTACTGATGGAGGTGAATCACCGTGTCACGCGGGTCGAGGTCCGCCAGGATGCGGCCAAGTGCGGTGCCGGCCGCGGCGTTCCACACCCCACTCACCGCCGCGCGGACGGGGTTTCTTTCCTGCCACACGTCGCGCAGGCCCAGGTCATGCACGCGAATATTGGGGTGGTCGAGGATAATGCTGCGCGGCCCCGCCGCGTGGACGAAATAGACCCGATGCCCCTGCTTGACCAACTCGCGGGCGCTGATCACCGCGATCTTCGTCGGCGCGCCGCTTTTCACGTCGCCGTAGTCGTTGACAATGACGATGTTCAAGATCGGCACTCCTTCGAGGACTTGCTTGCCGCAACGAAGCGAGTGTCGATGAACCCACGACGCCTTGACCAGGGAGCGAAAGGCGAGGCGCCCACTGCCAAAGAATTCGTCGGATGGTCGGCAACGGGGACGAAGAGCCGGGAAGCCTTGCTTCCGGAGATCAGCCGGAAGGTGCCGAGGGATACCCCGCCACCGCCAAACAAAAGGGCTCAGCCAACGGTTTGGCTAAGCCCCTAAAAGATTGGCGGACCCGATACGATTCGAACGTACGACCTCTGCCTTCGGAGGGTAACGGCGTCCACTTTTCCGCAGTTTTCTCGAATTTTCCCGAGCTTGCCAAACCCCTGAATTTCCAACATCTTACGGCCCATCGCCCTGTTCGGGGCAACGGCGGAAAACTCGGGAATTTTCGTCCGGCTGCTGACATGGCGCTGACACGGGACAGGGGGACGGTATGCCGAAGCTCACGAAGCGCATCGTTGATGCCGCCACGCCAGACCCCAGCGGGCGGCAATCGATCCTCTGGGATGCGGAGGTGAAGGGCTTCGGCTTGCGCGTCACGCCGGCCGGGGTGAAGTCCTACATCCTCAATTACCGAACCGCCGATGGCCGGGAGCGCCGGATCACCATCGGCAAGCACGGTTCGCCCTGGACCTGCGACGAGGCGCGCGGCCGGGCGGTGGAATTGCTGCGGGAGATCGCCGCCGGCAACGACCCGCTGGACGATAAGGCCGCTGCCAAGGCCGCCATGACGGTCAAGGAACTCTGCAAGCTCTACCTCGACGCCGCCGACAAGGGGATGGTGATGGGCAAGGGCGGGCGGGCGAAAAAGGAATCCACGCTTTATATCGACCGGGGCCGGATCGACCGCCACATCATCCCGCTTCTTGGAAGCCGCAAGGTCAAAGACCTGACCACGCCCGACATCAACCGCTTCATGCGGGACGTGACCGCCGGCAAGACGGCGGTGGTGGAAAAGACCAAGGCCCGAGGCAAGGCGGTGGTGGAGGGTGGCGCCGGCACCGCCTCCCGCACCGTGGGCTTGCTGGGCGGCATTTTGAGCTTCGCCGTGTCGGAAGGGATTATTGCCACGAACCCAGCTCGGGGCGTGAAGCGCCCAGCCGACAACCGGCGCGACGTGCGCATGTCGCCAGAGGATTACCAAAAACTCGGCGAAGCGCTGAAGGCGGCCGAAGAGGAAGCCGAAGCTCCCCAGGCTGTTGCCGCCGTCTGGTTGCTGGCGCTGACCGGCTGCCGGCGCGGCGAGATCGAGGCGCTAAAATGGTCGGAGGTGGATGAAGCCGGTCGGTGCTTCAGGCTGAAGGACAGCAAGGAAGGGGCCTCGGTGCGCCCGATGGGCGGCCCCGTGTTCGACGTGCTGAAGCAGATCGGGCGCCGCGACGACTGTGACTTCGTGAACCCCGGCACCAGCGGCAATCGGCCCTATGGCGGCGTGCCCCAAGGCTGGAAGCGCATCGCCAAACGCGCGGGCCTGCTCCACATCACCCCGCACATCCTGCGGCATAGCTTCGCCTCGGTGGCGAATGACATGGGGTTCACCGAACCGACCATCGCCGCCATGCTCGGGCATTCCGTCGGCAGCGTCACCGGCCGGTACATCCATCACCTGGATAGCGCGCTGCTCGCCGCCGCCGACCGGGTGGCCCGGCGCATTCAGGGCTTCATGATAGGAAAGCCCGCCGCCGAGGTGGTGCCGATCACAAAGGGGCGGAAGCGGAAGGCGTGACCGCTTCACGCGAGCCTATCATCTCGCGGGTAACATGGGTAACAAGGGTAACAATAGATAGAAAGCGTTTCAAATCAGTCGGTTGCGGTGCCTGTGGGCTGTTACCCTCGTCCTGGCGGTTTGGGTAACAAGGGTAACAAGTTGCCGGTGAGGGGAGCGCACCCCCTTTGTTATTTCGGGGGCAGAATGCTGGCGCAACACCGACAGAGAGTGGTTCGACGATGGGAAGCCAGCAGAGCGGAAGAGTTATCCACAACTTTTTTATCTGAATCTTGGCTTGCAACCGCCCTTAAATTGACTAGGGAATGGCCTTGTGCCATGCCGCCACCCCCCCTAGTCGGAGCAGGCGTTGAGCGCATCCAGGGAGCATCTGGCGGCCAACTGAGGGCGTTTAAACGCGCATGTGAGCGACATGGCCCGAATGGGCAACAGCATCGTTGGCGAGAGGCTCTACCTCGAAATTTAATCTTCCAGATAAGGTTGGGCAACGCTATATCACTCTTAGGCCTAGCCTGCGAGGTCGCCGTAAGGCGGCTGATCAAAGCCCGGAACGTCGTTCCGGGCTTTTGGTTTTTTAAGGCTTTATTTTTACTTTCTCGAAGCAGCTATATTTGATCCCGAGATAAGGGATTGCTTCATCACTTAACGAGCAATCAATCAATTTGCCGTCCTTTTTGAGACGCGCATATGTGATATTGCTGCGATGATAACCACCCATTGACATCGGCCAGAGATAAATATCGGCCAGCTGCATAATAGGAGAGCTCTTATTCTTTGTCCTAAACTCATAAAGTGTCTCGTTGAACTCGGATGCTGTCAGAGGCTTATATATTTGATTTCCGCCCCCATCAAAAGGCATCCCATTTGATCTTAAATCGGCATAGTATCCTTTCATAGTCCGATCTACATCGGGATCGCCTTTTTCAACGAACACCTTTAGTTTATATCCCTCTTTACGGGCATGTTTGGCTGCCCGCTCCAGTAAGACAGAGAAAGCTGTTTTACAGAGCATCCATCGCTGCCGCCCATAACGCTCAAGGTAGCGAGCGTCATAGCCGGGCCTGTCAATCACGCATGCAAATCCTGTAAACGGTGGGCGCGCCATAAGCTGGTACAGATCTTCGATAAACCGATTGCGCTCCTCTTCGCTGCGACCCGCTAGCCAGGTGAAGTCCCCCTTCATGTGCCGAATGTCCCAGGAGTGCAGGAACACCTCGTCAGGGTCCAACTCCCAACGCCCCATGAATTCAGCGTGAGCTGTGCGCGCGATAGCCTCGTCCTCTTGCCTAATGAGAACGCCGCCAAGGCTGAACCAGTCCCGATTGTGCGCGGGGTTATGTTTAGGCTTCCTGTCTGGATGACGTGTTCCCGAGTCATCGACATACAGGTGCATCACTTGGACCATGAGGAGCAACCAAAGCTACAAAGGATGGGCGAGCTTACGCGGACGGATTGGGTTTGCGCAACTGCACTCCAATTTTGGCAACCTCCAGCACAGCGCCGGAATCAGGACAGCATCTCATCCAGCGCCGGAGGCTGCTTTTTGAGCCGCACCCCAGCCCCGCCCCCATTCTCCGGGATGAACTCTACCCCGGCCGCTTCTAGGGCAATGCGGATCGCGTCGAGAGTGCGGGGCTGTGGGGAGGATTTCTGCCCCTCGAAATCAGCGAGCGTTTTCCGAGCCACCTTTGCGCTGTTCGCCAACTCCTCCTGTTGCATCCCCAGCAAAGCCCGCGCAGCACGGCACTGCGCTGGCGTAATCTGCACGTTATGCATAAATCTATACCTTATGTATTGACGTGACGTGGTGAGTCGAACTATACAACATGCGTAACCACCCGCGCAACTGAGGTTCCGCCATGACCGCCGCATCCGCCGCGCCCGATGGGCGCGAACGCCCCCCCCCCACGCCTCATCGCCGCCCGGCTGCTTCGCCAAGGTGATCGACCTTTTGAAGCATCCCCGGTTCAAGGGCTGCCGGTTTCGCCTCCCCAAGGTTCGCCGCCGGAAGGCGGATGCGCCCGCCGCCTTGGTGCTGCCCCTCGATCCGGCGGCCGACGCCGAGCTGTTCGCCCTGATCGCCGAATGGCAGCGCGTCGGCCGGGAATTCGATGCGGTCACGGAGGGCGATCCGGCCACCAAGCTGTGCGACCGCTTCTCCGATCTGCGGGATGCGATCAACGCCATCCCCGCCCGAACCGTGCCGGGCCTGCGCTTCAAGCTGGTGATGGCCTGGGCCAAGCGGATGGAATCGAAGGCGCTGGAGGACGCCCTAATCTACGGCACCGCCCTTCCGCCGCTGCCGTGGGACGACGAGGGGAAGTGGACCAAACCGGAGTACGACCCGGAATGGGCCTTGATTCGCAGCCTCGCGCCCCTAATGGGCGTTCCGGTGCAGGAAGAAGCCCCCACCGACTTCTCGTCCGACATTGCCGAGGCGCGGGCGCTTTTAGCCGCTTTGCCGGCTGACCGGCGCGCCGCCATGATGGATCGGCTCCGTGATATGGCGGCCGAAGAGGACAAGGCCGCTACGGCATCGGAGGCGGATGACACCCTCTACGCCCTGGCCTTCGTGATGGAAGAGCCGCTGACGGCTGCCCGCAACGGCCTGAACGCCTTGCGGCTGATGGAAGACCAGTTGCCGGCGGAATGCCGCGACGCATATGGCTTCGTCGCCCAAGCCGCGCAGGACGCCCTCTCTCGGGCTACGCGGGCATGGGCGACACTGTTCGACCATGCGGCGGCTACCCGCGCCGCGGCGCAAGGCCGATAGCCTCCCGCGCCGACGCTGGTTCCGATGGCCCCTTCCAAACACCTCTTGTTTTTTTCGAGAGGCTGCATTACCTCTTGAAAATCACAAGAGGTTGGAGGACGACCATGCCCCCGAAGTTGACCACTATGGCCGCCTGTCGTGTGGCCCGTATCGATCGTGACCGCTTCAACGAGCACGTGGCAGCGGGCCGCTTCCCCTGTGCGCCTAACACGGTTCCCGGCCGCGCCCGCCTGTTCGATCCCGACGACATGATCGCGCTTTGGCTGTTCCGCGAATTGATGGACGACGGGTTCGAAGCGGCCAAGGCGGGCGTTATCGCGTGCGCAGTCGCCAATGCCGCCAAGCAGCATCCCGAGGCGCGTGCCATCTCCTACGTGGAGGACTATTTCGTCCCGCCCACCGGCCGGGCGTACCCGTCCGACCAAGTCCCCGCCGCTTCCGAGTGGGACCGGGTGCTCTTCAGCGGCACCGACATCCGCAAGGTCACGACGTTCCGCGTGGGTAAGTTGCGTGAACTGATCGCGCACTACACCGAGGAAGAAAGCGCCATCATCGGCGAGCGCGACTGATCAGCCGGGGGCCGTCGCGCCCCCGCCCTCTTCCTTCTCGGAGATTGAAACATGAAGGCCATGGATGGCCGGCCGGGGGATAGCCTTCGGCCGCAGATGCCCGAGCTTTGCCTACCGCCGGCCCTGCGCAAGCCGCGCCTTCGCCGCTGGGAGGCTTCCGAATACCTGCGCCTCGCCCACGGGATCGAGGTGAAGCCGGCGACCTTGGCGAAATGGGCGAGCGTCGGCGGCGGCCCGCGTTTTCAACGGCTGAACAGAAGTCCTTTATACCCTGTCAGCGAACTGGACGCTTGGGCGCTCGCGAAGCTGTCCGATCCGATGCAGAGCACCAGCGAAGCGGCGGCCTGACCATGGAACCGGAAATCCTCAACGTCAGCATCGACCCCGATGGGGGGCGGCTCGCCCGCGTCCGGATCAAGGTGGGGCCGTTCGCGGTGGACGTTCCCGTCATGGCTCCCGACCGTGGCGGATTCGGCAGCCTGCCCAGCATCTGCATCATAGATCGCGAAATGAGCAAGACGCTGGATACCCTCGCGCGCAAGGCGTTCGCTGATGCGGTCGCGAAGCGCTATGGCGGAACCCGCTGAGGGCTATCGAACGATGAGCGCCGCCCCGAAAAACGAAAGCGACCCCCAAGGCGACGTGGCGGAAGCCGTGCGGTTCCTCCAGGCCCTCCGGCCAGAGGGGGCGGTTTGTCTCTGCGCCATCGTCCCCGACGGTGCGACGGAAACGGCGACCTTCGACACCAGCGACACCCCTTCGCTTCGGCGCTGGATCGGGCAACGGCAGGGGCACGCCAACCTGTATTACACCGTGAACGCGGTGCGGGGACGGCCAACGAAAAAGCCGAGCAAGGACGACATTGAGCGTTCCGAATTCCTGTGGCTCGATATCGATCCGTCTCCGACCGAGGAGGCCCGCCCTGGCGGACTGGAGCGCGAGCGCGTCCGGCTGGAAGGCATCACGTCCATGCTGGACATGCTATCCCCGACGCCGCCTACCTTCATCGTCGACACCGGGAACGGATTCCAAGTCCTCTGGCGCCGATCCGATCCAGAAGAACTGGACGGCAAAGACGGCGCGGCGACGGCACGCGCTGAACAGCTCGGGCGCCTCCTCGAACTGTGCTTCAGCACCGATAAGGTGCGCAATGTGGACAGGCTGTTGCGCCTGCCCGGCACCCTCAACCTGCCCAACGCTACCAAGCGCGCAAAGGGACGGGGTACCAGCGTTGCCCGTCTTCTCGCCGCCAACGACACCAGCGCCGGCGCGGACGACCTCCGGGCCTTATGCCTTTGGCGCGCCGAACCGAGCATGGATGAACCGCTGCGGGGCCGCCTCGCCGCCCTGCTGCGTGAAGATGACGACGTGTTGCGCCGCTGGCTCGGCTGCACCGAAGGACTGAAGGACGGTAGCCGGAGCGCCCTGGCGATGAGCATGGCCGGGCTACTGTCCCGGCGGGGGTTCGAGCGCGACGACATCGCCGCCGTGCTGAGCGCCTGGGATAAGATCGAGGGAACCGATCTGTCGGAGCGTCAGATTGAGCGGATGGTGGAGCGGACCCGCGCGCCCGCGCTGGATGGCCTGTTCCGCCTGACGGATCACGGCGTAGAAAAGCGCTTGGAGCGCGTGGACAAGGACACCGGCGCCGTCAACGTCGAATGGCGCTGGGTATGCTCCCGACTGGAGGTGGTGGCCGAAACCCGCAACGCCGATGGCGAAGAGTGGGGCCGGCTGCTGCGGGTGGCGGATCGCGACGGCCGATCCAAGGATTGGGCAATGCCCATGTCGTCGCTGGCCGGCGACGGCACCGCATACCGCGAAAGGCTGCTGTCCCTCGGACTGGTGATGGCCCCCGGCAAGTTCGCCCGCGATGCCCTCCACGAATACATCTCGACGGCGCAGCCGAAGAACAAGGCGCGTTGCGTCGGCCGGATCGGCTGGCATGGCCGGGCCTTCGTCTTGCCGGATGCGACCCTGGGCGATACCAGCGGCGAAGCCGTCCTTCTCCAGGCCGCCGGCACCCTGGATCATGCCTTTCGAGTTCGTGGAACGCTGGATGGGTGGCGCCAGAACGTCGCTCGCTACGCCGTGGGCAACTCGCGCCTTGCCCTGGCACTGTCGGCTGCCTTCGCCGCGCCGCTGCTTCACCTGACCGGCGCGGAGTCGGGCGGCTTCCATCTGCGCGGCGCATCCTCAACCGGCAAGTCGACGGCGCTGGTGGTGGCTGGCTCGGTATGGGGCGGTGGTGGCGTCAAGGGCTACGTCCGCCAGTGGCGCGCGACAGACAACGGCCTTGAGGCGGTGGCCGTGGGTCACTGTGATACGCTCTTGTGCCTGGACGAACTGGCGCAGATCGCCCCTTCTGCCGCTGGCGCTGCCGCCTATATGATCGCCAATGGGGCGGGTAAAGCACGCGCCGGCCGCACCGGCGAAGGCCGTGCGGCTGCCGAGTGGCGCTCGTTGTTCTTGTCGTCAGGCGAGATTGGGATTGCCGACAAGCTGGCCGAAGACGGCAAAGGTCGCCGCGCCGCTGCCGGACAACAGGTCCGCGTCGTGGACATTCCTGCCGACGCCGGGGCAGGCCTGGGACTGTTCGAAGAACTCCACGGCTTTTCCAGTGCCGATGGACTGGCCCGACATCTCAAGGCCGCCAGCGCCGATCACTTTGGGACCGCTGCCCGAGCATTCCTCGACAGGCTTGCGGCGGCCCCTGAAGACGCCGCCGAAAAGGTCTCTTCGTTCCGGGCGAAATTCGCCGCCGAATACTGCCCGCAAGGCGCCGATGGGCAAATTGGCCGGGTGGCCGCTCGGTTCGCCCTGGTGGCGGCTGCCGGTGAACTGGCGACGGCGTTTGGCGTCCTGCCGTGGCAACCGGGGGATGCCCGGATCGCCGCTGCCAAATGCTTTGCCGATTGGCTGGATGGACGCGGCGGCATCGAGTCCGCCGAAGAGCGGGACGCTATTGCCGCCGTCCGCCGCTTCGTCGAGATGCACGGCTCTTCCCGGTTCGAGCCTATGGGCCGGCTGATCCCGCGTGACGGGCAGGGCCTTCCTATGGACGTTCGCATCCCCAACCGCGCCGGGTTCAAGGCCGATGACGGTAGCGGTGGCGTTGAATACCTCGTGCTGCCCGAGGTATGGCGCACCGAGGTTTGCTCCGGGATGGATGCGGGGAGCGTCGCCAAAATTCTCGCCCGCCGGGGCGTTCTGGCGGTGGGCAGCGACGGCAAGCCGCAGAAGCCGCGCCGCCTCCCCGGCTTTTCGAAGCCGGTGCGGGTCTACACGATCACCCCGGCTATCCTGTCTGACGGCGATGAAGATTCCTGGGACGGCATAGACCCGGAGTGGTGGAGCTGAGCACACCTCGCCAAATAAATCCGCTCCGCGTCGAAGCGGAAAAGGCACGCTGCCGAGTAGCCCGCCGGGCTATCTCGGGCGATCCAAGAAACTCCGGAAAACACCGGTAAAGACGGGTAAAGCTAAATCCGTTGCGCCGGCAACCGGTCTTTGACAGGCCGCGCAATTGCTCGCCCCATGGCAGGGTGACGGGCAACCATGCTGGCCGACAATGTTCCAAAAGCTCAAATCTCTGTGGGAGCGCAAGAGCGCGTCGGCGGATGACCCGTGGGCGGCCCTGTTGGGCGCCGCTACGCCGACTGCGGCCGGCATTCAGGTTGGCCCCGAGGCGGCCATGCGGTGCAGCCCGGCCTTTGCCTGCATCCGGATTATCGCCGAGACGGTGGAGCAAGTGCCGCTCCACCTGTACCGCCGCACCCAGGACGGCGGCCGGGAGCGGGTGACCGAGCACCCCGCCGCCAAGGTGCTGCGCCAGCCGAACGAGTGGACCACGTCCGCCGAGTTCAAGCTGCTGCTGGGCACCCACCTCGCCACCTTCGGCAACGCCTACGCCTGGGTGGGCCGGGACGGCGACGGCAACGCGTTGGAGGCCATCCCCCTCGATCCGCGCCGGGTGTCGATCAAAGCCGATGCCCTGACGATGCAGCCGGTCTACACCGTCACCGCCGGCAACGGCACTCAGCGCACCTACAGCCGCGCCGACGTGCTCCATGTGCGTGGCCCCGGCCTGGACGTCTACAAGGGCGCCGCTCCGGTGGAACTGGCGCGGGAGGCCATCGGCCTTGCCCTGACGCTGGAGGCCCACTGCGCTGGGCTGTTCGGGCGTGGTGCCAAGCCGGCCGGCATGCTCAAGGTGAAGGGGCGTAAGACTGAAGAGGCGCTGAAGCGTATCCGCGCCCTGTTCAGCGCCTTCTACAGCGGTGCCGGTAACGCCGGAAAAACCATGATCCTCGATGAGGACATGGACTTCACCCAGGTCCAGCTCAACAGCGTCGATACCCAAACCTTGGAAATGCGGCGCCACCAGATCGCCGAAGTCTCCCGCTTCTGGCGCATCCCGCTGTCCCTGCTGAACGATCTGGAACGGGTGACGCACGCCAACGCCGAAGCCTTGGGGCAGCAGTTCCTCACGTTCTGCATGCTGCCGATCTTCCGCAGCATCACCGACGCTCTGGCGTTGACCCTGCTGAAGCCCGAGGAGCGGGACGAGTTCTATTTCGAGTTCCTGGTGGACGACATTGCCCGCGCCGATCTGGCGGCCCGGTTCCTGGCCTACTCGCGGGGCATCATGTACGGCTTCATGTCGCCCAACGAGGTGCGGGCGGCGGAAAACCGGCCTCCCTACGAAGGGGGCGAGCGGTTCCGCATGCCGCTCAACGTCGCCGACGCCGAGGCCGGTTCGACCAGCACGGAGGGCGCCGGCCATGGATCGTGAAAGCCTCGACCTCGAAATCAAGCTGAGCAGCGTCGATCCCGAAGCCGGGACCATCGAAGGCATCGCCAGCCCCTTCAATGGCTCGCCTGACCGGGTGGGCGACGTGGTGGCGCCGGGCGCCTTTTCCCGTTCCCTGGCCGACCATAAGGCGCGCGGCACCATGCCCGCGATGCTGTGGAGCCATGATCCCGCCGCCCCCATCGGCGCTTGGACGGACATCGCCGAAACGGCCGGCGGGCTGAAGGTGCGCGGCAAGCTGGCGCTGGGCACCGCCAAGGCCGACGAGGCGCACCGCCTGGTCAAGGCCGGTGCCGCGCTGGGCTTGTCCATCGGCTTCAAGACCGTCAAGGCATCTCGTCTCTCCGGCGGATACCGCCGCCTGGAGGAGGTGGACCTCGTGGAGGTGTCCATCGTCGCCGTGCCCGCCGCCCCGGCCGCCCGCATCACCAGCGTGAAGAGCTTCCCCGCCGCCGCTGCGGCAACCCAAACCGAGAGCAAGACCATGGCTGAACAGACCGCCGCGGCGGATACCGCGACCGACAAGACCACCGATGATCGGGTGTCGGCGCTGGAAACCAGCGTCGCCGACATCGACAAGCGCCTGAAGACCGTTGAGGGCACCATCGGCAACACCGCCAAGGGTGTCGAGCGGATCGAAACCATCCTCCGTCGCCCCGGCGCTGGTGCCACCACCGAGGCGAAGGGCGACACGGCCCCGGAGGTGAAGGCGTTCGAGAACTACCTCCGCGCCGGCCGCGAGGGTATGGACTTCACCGAGGTGAAGACCCTGCGGGTGTCCGACGACGAGTCGGGCGGCTTCCTGGTGCCGCCGGAGTTCGTCGCCGAAATCGACAAGACCGTGGTGCTGTTCAGCCCCATCCGCCAGCTTGCCACGGTGCGCCAGACCTCCCGTGGGACCGTCCAGATTCCCAAGCGCATTGGGCTGCCGGCCGCGACGTGGGTGGAGGAGATGGACGACCGGGACGGCACGGGTTCCGAGGCCCGCTATGGTCGCTCCGACTACGCCGTGAAGGAGCTGACGACCTTCTGCGACGTGTCGCTTTCCTTGCTGGAGGACAGCGCCGTCGACATCGCGGCCGAAATCGCCGCCGACCTGGGTGAAGCCTTCGGGCTGTCCGAGGGGCAGGCGTTCGTCAACGGCACCGGCACCACCCGGCCGCTCGGCTTCATGGCCGACACCACCATTCCCGAGTTGCTGAGCGGCGACGCGAACCTGATCACGGCGGACAGCCTGATCGACTTGTTCCACGCCGTCCCCACGCCCTACCGGACCAACGCGGTGTGGACGATGAACAGCGCCGTCTTGGGCGCCGTGCGCAAGCTGAAGGATGGCAACGGCCAGTACCTCGCCCTTGTCCAGGGCATCAACGGCACCCCGGCCACCACGATCCTGGGGCGCCCGGTGGTGGAGGTGCCCGACATGCCCAACGTGGCGGCCGGCGCCGTGCCCATCGTGTTCGGCGACTTCACCCAGGGTTACCGGGTGTTCGACCGCATCGGTGTATCGATCCTGCGTGACGACTTCACGCAGCGCACGAAAGGAAAAGTGAGGTTCCATGCCCGGCGCCGGGTGGCCGGTGGCGTGCGGAAGGCCGAAGCCCTGCGCAAGCTGAAGGTGGGGGCGTAAGACCGTGCCGAGTGCCCCGCTCCGCCTCTGTCGCTGCGGCGCCCTGATCCCCGCTGGAAAGCGGTGCCAGCGGTGCGCCCAAGCGGCAGAGCGGGCGCGGGGCAACCGGCACCAACGCGGCTATGACGCCGATTGGGTCAAGCTGCGGGCGGAGCATCTGGCCCGGCATCCGGCCTGTGCGGTGTGCGGCTCTGCTGAGGACGTGGACGTGGACCATATCCAGCCGATCCGGACGGCACCACACCGCCGACTTGACCCGACGAACCTCCAAACGCTCTGCCGACGCCACCACAACGGCAAGACCCACGGCAAAGCGGGCACCCCATAGGGGGTTCAGAATTTCCCGGCCAAGGGGGCAGGTACCGGCCAGGGATCTTGCGCGCAGTCACGGGGAAATTGGGGATTTTCGATGAAGGGGCGGAAACCGAAGCTGGGAAACGGGGATGGGGGCGCGGCGTTGGGCCGTTGCCCGAAACCGCCGGCTTGGCTCTCGCCCTATGCCAAGGCCGAATGGAAGCGCGCCGCCCCCGAGCTGCATGGCCGCCGGCTGCTGACGCCCGATGTGCTGGCAACCCTGGAAAGCTACGTCACCGCCGCCGGCACCATCCGGGAGTGCGAGGACATCATGCAGGCGGAAGGCCGCATCATCGAAGGCGAAAAGGGCAAGTCGGTTCACCCGGCCTTCAAGGTGCAACAGGGGGCCATGCGCGAAGCCCGGTTGCTGGCGGCCGAACTCGGCTTGACGCCACACCGCCGCTATGCGGCGCCGGCACCGGACGATGGGGAAGATGATGACGTGCCCGCCGGCCTTCTCGGCTAACCCCCTCGACCATCCCGACCCGTCCGGCCGCGCCGGGCGGATGATCGAGTTCCTTCGCCACCTGCGTCTGTGGGAGGGCAAGCACGCGGGCGAGCGGTTCCCCCTGCGGCCCTGGCAGGAAGCGGCGATTCGGGCGGTGTACGGCCCCTGCACCCCGGACGGCAAGCGGCTGGTCCGCACCGCCGCGCTCTGGATACCGCGCGGCAACGGTAAGACGACGCTCGCCAGCGGGATCGCCGCCGCGCACTTCCTGGGACCGGAGGCGGAACCGGGCGGACAGATCGTCATGGCCGCTGCGGACCAAGAGAATGCCGGCATCGCCTTCAATTCGTGCTGGCAGATGATCCAGCAATCGCCACGCATGGTGTCGCGGGTGCGGCCGATGGAGAGCCGCAAGCGCCTCACGCACAAGGGCAACGCCTCGACCCTGAAGGCGATTTCCTCCGAGGCGTATTCCAAGCACGGCCTGAACGTCTCGTTCTTCCTGGCGGATGAGGTGCATAGCTGGTCGCCGTCCGAGGCCCGCGCCCTGTTCAAGACCGTCACCGACTCCATGGTGAAGCGCGAACAGCCGATGACGTGGATCATCTCGACGGCCGGCGCCGGGCAAGGCGGTTTGGCCTGGGACTGGTGGGACTACTCGCTCAAGGTGGCGGCCGGCGAGATCATCGACCCGACGTTCTGCCCCATCATCTTCGCCGCGCCGCCGGGTGCGGACTGGCGCGATGAACAGGCCTGGATTGCCGCCAACCCCGCCGTTGCGGACGGGTTTTGCAGCATCGAGGAATTGCGCATCAAGGCCAAGCGCATCGAGCATTTCCCCGCCGAGGTGGTGGACTTCAAGCGCTTCCACCTGAACCTCTGGCACGAGGGCGCGGCCGAACCGTGGATCGGGCTCGAGGTGTACGACAAGGCCGAACCGACCCGGCCGGATGACGAGCTGATCGGCGAACCGTGCTGGGTGGGCGTAGACCTGTCCAGCGTGGAAGACCTGACGGCGGTAGTAGCGGTGTTCCGAGACGACTCCAGCGCCGAACCGGCCTTCGACGTGCGGGCGCGGTTCTTCCTGCCCCGCGACAACATCGCCGCCAAGGCCGAAGCCGACCGCGCCAACTACCTGAAATGGGCTGAAGCCGGTTTCCTGACCCTGACCGAGGGCAACCGGGTGGATTACCGCCGGGTGACCGAGCACGTGCTTGAACTGGCGGAACGGCATGACGTGCGGGAGGTGGCCATCGATCGATGGAACTCCACCAGCGTCACCACCGCCCTGGGCGACGAGGGCGTGACGGTGGCGGAGCATGGGCAGGGGTTCGCCAGCATGTCGGCGCCGAT
>DASPMK010000394.1:0-5354 GCA_035627075.1 Azospirillaceae bacterium | reverse complement strand
GCGGCAAATCATGGAAGTGTTCAAACGCCGCCCGTATCACGCCGGCAAGGCAACGGGATATTCCCTTCAAACCCGATTGACGCGCCCTTCCCCTGCGGCGGATGGGCGCAGCTTGGATACGCCCCTTTTTCCCACCGTCCCAGTGCGGATATTTTATGTCGCAGGCAGGCATGTTTTACATCAAGACCGGCGGCCGCGACTTCGTTTTTCGGTCCGCCTTCCAGAACAGCCGCCGTTTCTTGTGCTATCTAGCGAACCATAACCGGCGACACGAACGGAGACAGCAGTGCTTCATTTCATAAGCCGTATCCGCATCGGTTACCGGATCAGTGGCAGCTTCATCGTGTCGATCGCCGTCATCCTGGCGATCATCCTTCCGACGCTTTTGATGACCATCGACGGCATCATCGACCGTGCCATCGAAGAAGAGGTCGAGGACCACCACGCCATCTTCCTCTCCCTCCTGGACACCACGGCCAACCACGCCACCTCGCTCGCCGCCCTGGTGGCGGACATGCCGGCTGCCAGCGAGGCGATGGCGGCCGGCGACCGCGACCGGCTCCTCCAGTTGTTCGCCCCGGCCTTTAAGCGCCTGAAGGCCGAACAGGGCCTGGAACAGATGCAGTTCCACACACCGCCCGCCACCTCGTTCCTGCGCATCCACAGCCCGGCCAAGTTCGGCGACGACCTCTCGGACTTCCGCAAAACGGTGGTCGAGGCCAATACCGCCAGGAGGGTGGTGAAGGGCCTGGAAAGCGGCGTCGCCGGTCTTGGCATCCGCGCCGTGGTACCGATCGCCGCCGGGGGCCGCCACCTCGGCACCATCGAGTTCGGCTTCGGTTTGGGGCAGCAAATCATCGAGGCCTTCAAGGCCCAATACGATGTCGAGATGTCCCTGCACGCTCCCAAGGACGGCGCCCTTGCCTCCGTTGCCAGCACGCTGGGCAACCGCCCCTCGATCCTCGGCGCCGATGCCTTGCAGGCCGCGCTTACCGGCGGGATGGCGATGGAGCGGGTTTCGCTGAACGATCAACCGAAGGTGGTCCTGGCGGTCGCCATTCCCGACTATACCGGAAAGCCGGCCGTGGTGATGGAGATGGCCACCGACATCTCGCATTACGTCGGCGCCTTCGGCCTGGCCCAGAGGATGACCGCCGCCGCCACCGTGGTCGCCCTGACCCTGGCGACGGGACTGGCCATGCTGGTCCACCGCACCGTGGTGCGGCCGTTGGAACGCCTGACCCGCAGCATGGAGTCGCTGGCGGGCGGCGACCTGGAGGTTTCCATACCCACCCTGCGCTCCACCGACGAGATCGGCAAGATGGCCAAGGCCCTCGCCGTATTCCGCGAGGCCATCCGCGAGCGCCGTCGCCTGGACGCCGAGCAGGCGGCCGAAACCGAGCGCAAGCTTGCCCGCCAAGCCAAGCTCGACGCCCTGGCGCGGGACTTCTCCACCGGCATCCACGGACTGCTCGGCGTGGTGAACAAGTCGGTGGAAGAGGTGGCCGCCGCCGCCCAATCGCTGATCGGCAACGCCCGGTCCACCAGCGACGAAAGCGCCACCGTCGCCACCGCGTCGGATCAGGCTACCGCCAGCGTCAAATCGGTGGCCGCCGCCGCCGAGGAACTGGCGGCGTCGGTCGCCGACATCGGCCGGCAGGTGCTGGACTCCCGCACCATCGCCGATCAGGCCGCCACCCAGGCCAACGGCGCCAATGCCCGTATCCAGAGCATGACCCAGACCGCCGGTCGCATCGCCAACGTGCTCAGCCTCATCAACGAGATCGCCGCCCGGACCAACCTGTTGGCGCTGAACGCCACGATTGAAGCCGCCCGCGCCGGCGAAGCGGGCAAGGGCTTTGCCGTGGTGGCGGGCGAGGTCAAGCAACTTGCCAGTCAGACCGCCAAGGCCACGGACGAGATCGCCGGTCTGGTAACCGCCGTGCAGGGCGAGTCGACCGAGGCCGTGTCGGCCATTGAAGTCGTGACCGCCACGATCGGCCGCATCAACGAAATCTCCACCGCCATCGCCGCCGCGGTGGAACAGCAGGGGGCGGCCACCCTGGAAATCGCCCGCAACGCCCAACAGGCAGCGAACGGCACCGGCGAGGTTTCCCAACGCATCGTTTCGGTGGCGCGGATCGCCGCCTCCACCTCCAACGCCGCCGAACAGGTAGCCCACGCCGCCGAACACGTCTCGGAGCGGGCCGAGGTGATGAAGGAGAACGTCAACCGCTTCGTCGCCGGTGTGAACACCCTGTCCTGAGGGGCCGCCCCTTCGGCAGCAAAGGCATGACCGATGGCCGGGGTGCGGAGCCACCCCCTTCTGTGCTGGTGACACCGCGGTCCGTGCGGATCAAGAATGGGCGCCTCTCCCAAAGGATAGCAATCGATGTCAGGAGGCGCCCATGTTCATCAGCATCCGCAAATACCACGGCATCCGCCAGATCGACGAGTTGAACCGCAGGGTTCAACAGGAGTTCGTGCCCATCTTGAAGGAAATTCCCGGGCTGAAGGGCTATCACACCGTCGATTGCGGCGGCGGCACCGTTGTCTCGATCAGCCTCTTCGACAGCCGGGAGCAGGCCCTGGCCTCCAACGATAAGGCGCGCGAATGGGTGCAGTCGCGGCTTACCGATCTGATCACCGATCCGCCGGAAATCCTCGCCGGGCCTACCGGGGTCGATGTGCCGTAGAACGCCCGAGGGGCGACGACAAGCGCGGGCGGCAAGCCAACTTGCCGCTTTTTTTTATCAGATTTTTCTTATTTAATAAGAAACAGTCCCGAACGCGAACGGAGTACCCCCATGGCCGGTTCCTGCTGCGGTGGATCATGCGGAACCAAACCGCCGCGCAACTATCGTCAGGTCCTCTGGCTGGCGCTCATCGTCAATACCAGCATGTTCCTGATCGAGATCGGCGCCTCCATCGAGGCCGACTCCGCCGCCCTGCGGGCCGACGCGCTCGACTTCCTGGCGGATGCCGCCAACTACGCCATCAGCCTGATGGTGCTGGGGCTGGCCATTGGCTGGCGGGCGCGGGCCGCCATTTTCAAGGGGTTGTCGCTGGCCGCCATGGGCCTGTGGGCGCTCGCCACCAGCGTATCCAACGCGCTGGCCGGCACCGTGCCCGACCACGACCTGATGGGCGGGATCGGCTTCCTGGCCCTGGCCGCCAACCTGCTGGTCGCGGCGATGCTGTTCGCCGGTCGCCGGGGCGACGCCAACATGCGCTCCGTCTGGCTGTGTTCGCGCAATGACGCCCTGGCCAACATCGCGGTCATCATGGCCGCCCTTGGTGTGTGGTCCACCGACACCGGCTGGCCCGACGTGGTGGTCGCCACCGGCATCGCCAGCCTGGGCCTTACTACCGCCTGGAGCATCATCCGCCAAGCCCTGGCCGAGATGCGGAAACACGAAACGGCCTTGGCGGCGGAATAGGTTGACAGACCACCGGGCCGTGTGAAACCCTCCACCACATGATCAGCCGCACTCACATCCCCGCGCGTCTTTGGTGGTGGCCCCTGTAACCGGGCGGCCAAAACGCGTGCGCATGTGAACCATTCGACGAGGCCGCCCACGGGGTTCCGGGGCGGCTTTGGTGTTTCCAGGGCAGGCGAATTTCGGATCACCCGTGGCCGGCTCCCCCGGGAGACACCGACGCCATGACACCCCATGCCTACCGCACCCAAGGCGGCCTCGATATCCGCCGCACCGTCGAGGCACTGCCCTACCCCGACGCCACCGCGCCGCTGATTGCCGCGCTCGACAGCCGGCGCGGCGTGCTGCTGTCTTCAGGCTACGAGGTGCCGGGCCGCTACACCCGCTGGGACCTGGGCTTCATCGACCCGCCGCTGGGGCTGACCGCGCGCGGCCGAACCCTGCGCATCGAGGCGCTGAACGAGCGCGGCCTCGTGCTGCTGCCGCCGATTGCCGACGCCCTGGGGCTGCCGCCCACCGCCTCCGGTGTTCTCGACGTCCGCGTGCCCGAAGCCACCGAGCGCGTGCCGGAAGAGTTGCGCTCCCGCCAGCCCTCGGTGTTCTCGGCGATCCGCCGTCTGGTCGAGTTGTTCGCCAGCCCGGAGGACCGCCATCTCGGGCTTTACGGCGCCTTCGGCTACGACCTCGCCTTCCAGTTCGAGCCCATCCGGCTGCGCCTGGACCGCCCCGACGACCAGCGCGATCTGGTGCTCTATCTGCCCGACGAACTGGTGGTGGTGGACCACGCCGCCCGCACCGCCGCCCGTCACCGCTACGACTTTTTTATCCCCACCACTTCCACCGAGCACCGCCCGCGCGGCGGAGCGGAGCATCGCTACCGCCCCTCCACCAACGCCTTCGCCGCCTGCGACCACGCGCCCGGCGAATACGTCCAGGTGGTGGAGACGGCGCGCGCCGCCTTCCATCGCGGCGACCTGTTCGAGGCGGTGCCGGGACAGACTTTCGCCGAGCCCTGCGCCGCCCCGCCGTCGGACATCTTCCGCCGGCTCAAGACCGCCAACCCTGCCCCCTACGGCGCCTTGATCAACCTCGGCGACGGCGAGTTCCTGGTGGCCGCCAGTCCGGAGATGTTCGTCCGCGTCGAAGGCCGCCGGGTGGAGACCTGCCCCATCTCCGGCACCATCGCGCGCGGCCGTGACGCCATCGGCGACGCCGAGCAGATTCTGCGCCTGCTGAACTCGGAGAAGGATGCGGCCGAGCTGACCATGTGTACCGATGTCGATCGCAACGACAAGTCGCGGATCTGCGAGCCCGGCTCGGTTCGCGTCATCGGCCGCCGCCAGATCGAGTTGTACTCGCGCCTGATTCACACCGTGGACCATGTGGAAGGCACCCTGCGCGACGGTTTCGACGCGCTCGACGCCTTCCTCACCCACACCTGGGCGGTGACGGTGACCGGAGCGCCGAAGCGCTGGGCCATGCAATTCCTGGAGGACCACGAGAAGTCGTCGCGCCGCTGGTACGGCGGGGCGCTGGGAGCGGTCACCTTCGATGGCGGCCTCAACACCGGGCTGACGTTGCGCACCATCCGTATGAAGGACGGCGTCGCCGAAATCCGCGCCGGCGCCACCCTGCTGTACGATAGCGACGCAGCGGCCGAGGACGCCGAGTGCCGTCTGAAAGCCTCGGCCCTGTTCGCCGCCATCCACCAGCCCGCTGCCACCGCCGAAGCCGCCGCCAAGGCCCGGCCGGGCGAGGGCAAGCGCATCCTGTTCGTCGATCACGAGGACAGCTTCGTTCACACGCTGGCCAACTACTTCCGCCAGACCGGCGCCGAGGTGGAAACCCTGCGTGCCGACCTCGCCCGCGCCGCCCTGGCCGAAACCCGCCCCGACCTGGTGGTGCTTTCCCCCG
>DASPMK010000393.1:0-2713 GCA_035627075.1 Azospirillaceae bacterium | reverse complement strand
CGCCGAGGGGCCGGGTCTGCATCAGATCCCCGTCGGTCCGGTTCACGCCGGCATCATCGAGCCCGGTCACTTCCGCTTTACCGCCAACGGCGAAACCGTGGTGCGGCTGGAGCAACGGCTGGGCTACGTTCATAAGGGCATCGAGAAACTGGCCGAAGGCAAGACCCCCGCAGAGGCCGCCCGTCTCATCGGCCGCGTCTCGGGCGACAGCACCGTGGCCTACGCCTACGCCTTTGCCCGCGCGGTCGAGGCGGCGCTGGAGATCGAGGTGCCGCCGCGCGCCGTGTGGCTTCGTGCCCTGATGGCCGAGTTGGAGCGCCTTGCCAACCATTTCGGCGATATTGGCGCCATCTGTAACGACGCCGCCTTCGCCTTCATGCTGGCCGAGTGCGGCAAGCTGCGCGAACAGATTCTGCAAACAGCCGACGCCTGTTTCAGCCATCGCCTGATGATGGACTGCATCATTCCCGGCGGCGTGGCGGTCGACCTGCCCGAAGACGGCGGCAAGCGCGTTTTGGAACTGGCGGCGGATCTCCGCCGGCAGTTCGCGCCGTTGATTACCCTCTACGACAACAAGGCATCGCTGCTGGATCGGACGGTCGGCACGGGCGTGGTCTCGGCCGGGCTGGCGCACCGGTTCGGTGTCGGCGGATTCGTCGGCCGGGCCTCCTCGCGCAACGTCGACGCCCGGCGCCTGACCGTCTGTCCGCCCTACGACGACTTGGACTTCGAGGTTCCGGTGTGCGCCGAGGGCGACGTGAATGCCCGCCTGTGGATTCGCGCCCGCGAGGTGGAACAGAGCCTGAGCTTGATCGAGCAGATCGTGAAGCGCCTGCCGGGGATGCCGCGGCTGGCTGGCCACGAGGCGCCAAAGCCCTTCATCGACCTGCCGGCAAGGGGTGGGGAGGGGATGGCGTTGATCGAGAGCTTCCGGGGCGAGGTTCTGGTGTGGGTGCGGCTGGCGGAAGACGGCACCGTTCTCCGCTGCCACCCGCGCGATCCCTCGTGGTTCCAATGGCCGCTCCTGGAAGCCGCCATCGAAGGCAACATCGTGGCGGACTTTCCGCTGTGCAACAAATCGTTCAACTGCTCCTACTCGGGGCATGATCTGTGATGTTCAAGACGCTGTTCCACAACTTTACCCAGCCGCCGTTGACCATCGCCGGTCCCGATGCCGACCGGGCGGCGTTGGAAACGCTGGGGCACCGCCTGGAAGATGCGGCCCACGCGCGCCTGGGCCGCAGCCTCGCCATCCGTGAAGTGGATGCCGGCTCCTGCAACGCCTGTGAGCTGGAAATCCACGCTCTCAACAATGTCATCTACGACGTTGAGCGCTTCGGGCTCCGTTTCGTCGCCTCGCCGCGCCATGCCGACGTCCTTCTGGTCACCGGCCCCGTGACCGCCAACATGCGCGAGGCCCTTTACCGCACCTGGGACGCCACCCCCGATCCCAAGTGGGTAGTGGCCGTTGGCGGCTGCGCGCTCGATGGCGGGGTGTTCGCGGGCAGCTACGCCGTGACCGGCGGGGTATCGGCTGTGATTCCGGTCGATCTCCACATTCCGGGATGCCCGCCTCGGCCGGTCGATCTCTTGGCCGGACTTCTGGCTCTGGTCGAAACCTCCGCCGGCCCGCGCCCGAGCGGTACTTCGACTGCTCCCGGCGCCTGACAGCTCTCACGCCCGTTAGAGCCTTAGAGTCTGTCCGGGAACAATCACCGCCCTGTCAGGAGGTCTTTATGTCGTCCTGCGCGGGCTCGCCCCGCGTCTCCACGCCCGGCCGCGGAGTGGTTGCGGGCGTGGATGGCCGGATCAAGTCCGGCCATGGCGACGGTGTGACGTGAAGACCCTGACAGCGTTGAGCATCTTCTCGGACAGGCTCTTGGCGAAAGCGGCTGACCAGCGGGGGTGGACATGACGACTCCGAAGCTGAAGCGCCTGTTCCTTGCCTCGGCTGCCATCGCGGCCGTGCCTTTGGCCTTGGGGAGTTGCACCTCAACCCGGACTGCGCAGCCCGTTGACTGCTGGCAACTCAGCCGGGACGAACTGGCCGAAGCCATCGCGGGGGGCGCTTGCACGGACGCCTTTGCGGCGAACATTCCGGCCCCGGCATCCGCAGCCCCCTTGCTCATCGAGCGGCGCGATAAAAACGGCATGCCGTATTACCTGGGCAACTCGTCCCAGCCCACGCCTGCCGGGAAGCCGCACGCCGCAGCCGTATCGCCCGGTCGGAAAGCCGGCAATCATGGTGTTGGTGCCGGGAGTCGAGGGTCGGCCGCTGACGCCGGCAGCCAAGGGGCATCCGGACCCGGCGGCAACAGCGCAGCCGGTGGACAGGGTGGAGGACCGTCTGGCGCGGGTGGAAACGGGCACGCCGGACGCGGCGGCGAGTCAAGCGGCCGTGATGACGGCCATCAGGGAAACGGCCATCAGGGAAACAGTGGTAACCGGGGGGGAGGCAAGGGGGCGGATAAGAGCGATCGCGGCGGCAAGGGTGATCATGGTCATGGGAGTGGCAAGGGCGGCGGCAAGGGCCGCTGAGCGCCGTGTCATACCAGTTTCAGAAAGTTCTGACCGGCGGCCAGAACTTTCTGAACTTGGTATCAGGGCTGCTGAAGCAGGTCCACGATCTCGCGGTTTCCCCTTCCCGCCGCCAGACTGAGCGCCGACTGCCCGTCCTGGGTCAGGGCATTGCGGTCGCCGCCATGGGCAAGCA
>DASPMK010000392.1:0-3311 GCA_035627075.1 Azospirillaceae bacterium | reverse complement strand
GACACGCCGTGGGCCCACCTTGACGTCTTTGCCTGGAACCCTTCCGCCAAGCCCGGCCGCCCCGACGGCGGCGAGGCGTTCGGCCTGAGGGCCATCTACGCCGCCATCGAGAAACGATTCGGCAAAGGGTGATTCTCTCCGCCTCCATGGCCTGTTCATCCCTTGCGCGAAGAAGTCTTTTTCGGCACCATTCGAAAAGGGCGGAACGGGCCAGCGGCGGGGGCCATTATGACCAACAATCTCATGGCTCTCGGTCTATGGCGTCAGGCGCTGCTCGCCAGCGTGCGACGGCCCGGTCCCGACTTGACCGCGCGCCAATTGGCTTTGCTGCTCACTGTCTACCTGACCCACCCGCCCCATACCGTACGTGGCCTCGCCGCCTCCCTCAACGTGTCCAAGCCGGCGATCACCCGGGCCTTGGACCGGCTGTCCATCCTGGGCTTCATCCGCCGCAAGCGCGACGACGCCGACAAGCGCAGCGTGCTCGTTCAGCGCACGGTCAAGGGGTCGGTCTACCTCAGTGAATTCGCCCAGATCGTCATCGACGCCGGCGCTGTCCACCCGGCCGATCTCGCCGCCATGGTGGCCGAACAGATGTCACAGCCCGCCGCCCAGGTGGCCTGATACCAACGGCTTTGATGTTGAGGCATCCAAAGCCCCCTCATGCCGGACGCGGCCCGCATCACCCTTTCGCCCCTTGCTGCGCAAGGTCCTGTCGGGTTCTCAGCGAAGCGAAGCTTCGCCTGTCATCGTCGGCGCGAGAGATTGAACCAGAAGCGGTTGATGGAAGCCAGCAACCGCCTTCGGTATGATATCCCGTTTTCTCCCTCGCAACCGAGCCGCCCGCCATGTCCGCCGGTCTTGACCCGCGTCGCACCCCTTTTCGTCCCGATCTCGCCGCCGTCCACCTCAAGGGCCGGATCGCCGCCGAACGCTACGTCGAAGGGGTGGCCCGCCCGGTGCGCCAGGGAACGGCGGCACTCCACGGCCAGCCCGATGCCTTCCGCCCGCTCACCTCGCAACTTCTCTTCGGCGAGGTTTTCACCGTCTACGAGGAAAGGGACGGCTGGGCCTGGGGCCAGAACGGCACCGACGGTTACGTCGGCTATGTCCGCGCCGACGCGCTGGGCGACACCGGCATTCCGGCCACCCACGCGGTGACCGCGCTCAGGACCTTCATCTTCCCCCACCCCGACCTGAAAACGCCGCCGATGGACGCGCTCAGCCTGACCAGCCGGCTGGCGGTGACGGGCGAGGCCAGGGGTTACCTGGAACTGGCCGGCGGCGGTTGGGTCTTCGCCAAGCACGCCGCCCCGCTGAGCACGGGAGAACCGGATTATGTCGCCACCGCCGAGCGCTTCCTGGGCGTGCCCTACCTGTGGGGCGGCCGCTCCAGCCTGGGGCTGGACTGCTCCGGCCTGGCGCAGATCGCGCTGGCGCACGCCGGCATCCCGGCACCGCGCGACAGCGACATGCAGCGCGAGGAGGTCGGCGCCCTGATCGAGGGGCAGCCCTGCCGGCGTGGCGATCTGGTGTTCTTCCCCGGCCATGTCGGCATCATGTTGGACGCCGAGCGTCTGCTGCACGCCACCGCCCTTGTCCTGGCGGTGACCGTCGAGCCCTTGTCGGCGGTGGCCGACCGGGCCGGCGGCATCCTGGCGGTGCGGCGGTTTTCTTAAGCCTGGCCCCGCGACTTCGGCAGCTTGGCGCCGGTCATGTCGGCACCCTTCATCAGCGCCATGTTGACCTGTGCCCCCGTCAGATCGGCACAGCGCAGCAGCGCGCCTTGGGCGCTGTGACAACGCAGGTCGGCGTCCACCAGCCGGGCGTATTGCAGGTTCGCCGGCCACGGCCGGCTTTCGTCGCCGGCGATCGGCACACCGTCGAGAATGGCGTCCTTGAGGTTGGCGCCGGTGAGATTGGCGCGGCGCATCACACAGCCGGACAGGTTGGCGCCTTCCAGGTTGGCGGCGGTCAGCGTGCAGGAGGACAGATCGCCCATCATCACCACCGCCCCCGACAGATCGGCGCCCGCGAGATTGGACCGCAGGATCTTGGCTCCCGACAGGTCCGCCCCGGCAAGACTGCCGCCGGCGATGTCCACCATGTCGAGCTCCAGACGCTTGCCCTCCTGCCCGCCCGAGTCGAGCCAGCGGCGGTGGGCGTCCACCAGTTCGGCCACCCGATGGCCCAGAGGCGTCAGACTCGACTGCGGGTTGAAGCCGACCTCGGCCATCTGGGCCAGCACCTTGTCGTCGAGCACGGCACCGGAAAGCAGGGCGCCGGTCAGGTTGGTGTCCTTCAGAGTGACGCCGGTAAGATCGGTGGCGACCAGGATGGCGCCGCTCAGGTCCGCCCCCGACAAATCGGCGTCCACCAACTCGGCGTTGGTCAGGTCGCAGCCCTCCAGCTTGGCTTCCATCAGCAACGCGCGAGTGAGATTGGCCTCCACCATCTCGGTCCGGCGATCCACCCAGCGGCCGACACCCCGGCTTTGGGAGCCGACCGCGCCGACCGAGCCGACCCGGAAGTCGGCTCCGGCCAGATTCGCTTCCACCATGTTGGCGCCATTGAGACAGGCGCCACGCAGATCGGCGCCGAACAGGTCGGCAAAGCTCAGGTCCGCCATCTCCAGGTCGGCCATGGTCAGCACGGCGGTGCGCAGGTCGGCGCTGGACAGGTTGGAATTGGCCAGCGTCGCGCCGATCAGGCGGGCGTTGCGCAGCACCACCCCGGACATCGACAGCCGTGACAGATCCAGAAAACTGAAATCGATGGGCCGCCCGCCCCGCTGGCCTTTCACCCATTTGCGGTGGATGCCCAACTGACGCTTGATGTCGGCCAGGTACTCAGGGTGGTGGCTGGAATTCCGGCTGTTCATCGGATGCCCTATCAACGGCGGCGCCCCGAGGCCGGAGCCGCGTTTCCTGTCCCGCGTTTATGATCGTGAGGATATCACCTTCCGTTGCAGGCGCCTACGTCGGTTGATAACTCCCATCAAACGTCGCACTCCGCGGGAAACGCCCTGCGCTGGCAGGCGGGAAGCCGGTCACGACGCCTCGCGCCAGACCTCCTCCTCCCGCTCCACGCGACCGTCGCCCACCCGCAGCACCATGTCGGCCCGCCGCAACGTCGACAGCCGGTGGGCCACCATAAAGGTGGTCCGCCCCGCCATCAGCCGCTCCAGGCTGTCGATGATCTCGGCCTCGGTCGCGGTGTCGATGGCGCTGGTCGGTTCGTCCAGGATCAGGATCGGAGCGTCGGCCAGGAAGGCGCGGGCCAGGGTGACGCGCTGCCTCTCCCCGCCCGAC
>DASPMK010000391.1:0-14031 GCA_035627075.1 Azospirillaceae bacterium | reverse complement strand
TCATGGTGGCGGCGCAGAAGGGCCAGCCGATCCCCGAGGATTGGGCGGTGGACGCCGAGGGGCGTCCGACCACGGACGCCAAGGCGGCCTTGGCCGGGGCCATGCTGCCGATGGGGGGCGCCAAGGGGGCCGCGCTGGTGCTGATGGTGGAAATCCTGGCGACCTGCTTTACCGGCGCCAACTTCGGTTTCGAGGCCAGCTCGTTCTTCGAGGCGGAGGGGCCGCCGCCCCGCGTCGGCCAACTTTTCCTGATTTTGCGGCCGGAGGCGTTCGGAACAACCGGTTTCGTCGATCGGGTCGAGGCCCTATGCTCGGCCATCCTGGCGCAGCCGGGCACCCGCTTGCCGGGAGAGCGGCGTTACGAGGCGCGCAGGAGTGCGGAGGCTCAGGGCGTGATCCTGCCGCAAGCGCTCTATGACGACTTGGCGCGAAGAGGTGCGGCATGATGACCACGGACAACACGGTGCGACAGGCCAAGCCCCCCGCTTGGCGCGCCTCCCTTCGCCAGTATGCACCGGGCGTGATGTTCGCCGTCCTTCTGGGCCTTGCCGCCTCCTTCCTGTCGGACCACTATGGCGGCCCGCCGATGCTCTTCGCCCTGCTTTTGGGCATGGCCTTCCATTTCGTGTCGCAGGAGCCACGCTTTGCCGAGGGCATCGGCCTGTCTGCCAAGCAGGTGCTGCGGGTGGGCGTGGCGTTGTTGGGCGCGCGCATCACCATCGATCAGATCATGGGCCTGGGCTGGGTGGTGCCGGCAGGCGTGGCAGTAGCGGTGGTGCTGACCATCGGCTTCGGCGCGCTGGGCGCCCACGTCCTGGGTCTGCGCCGACGCTTCGGTGTGCTGTCGGCCGGGGCGGTGGCGATCTGCGGCGCCTCGGCGGCGGCGGCGATCGCGGCCGTGCTGCCGCGTCATGAAAGCCACGAGCGCGACACCGCCTTCACCATCATCGGCGTCACCACCTTGTCGACGGTGGCGATGGTGCTCTATCCGATGGTGGCCACGGCGCTGGGCTTCGACGGCACCCAGACCGGCATCTTCCTGGGCGGTACCATTCACGACGTGGCCCAGGTGGTGGGGGCCGGCTACAGCGTCTCGACAGAGGCCGGTGATACGGCCACCATTGTCAAGCTGCTGCGGGTGGCACTCCTGGTCCCGGTGGTTCTGGCCGTCTCGCTCGGCAGCCGGCGCATGGCCGGTGGTACCGGGACCAGCAAGGGCCTTATCCCCGGCTTCCTTGCCGCCTTTCTGGTGTTGGTGGCACTCAACAGCCTGGGCGTGTTGCCGGAGTGGGCGCGCGCGGCGATGGCGACGGCGTCGGGCTGGTGCATCGTGACGGCAATCGCGGCTCTGGGCGTGAAGACGTCCTTGGCCTCCATGGCGGCGGTCGGGCATCGGGCGATCGGGCTGATCGTGGCGGAAACCGTGTTCATCGCCGTGCTGATCGCGGCATTGCTGGCGTTTTCGTAGGCCGGCGACCGGTTTCGCTAACAGATATCTTATATAAGACAGCAGAATATCGTTGACAGGAAGAGCAATAGGCTTTTACCGTGTCTCCAGGGATACCTGCCGCAAGAAGGCAAGTCACCGGCGCCCGATGGTCTGTCCAATCGACAGTGGTAATGGCCGGCAAGCAATAAACATAAAATAAACAGGCAAAACACCATACAGTGTCCATGGGAGGGAACTGTGATTCATCGTTCTTTTTTACGCAACCGTTCCGTGTTGGCGGTGCTTGTCACGGTGGGCGCCCTGGCCGGTGGGTCCTCGACCGCCTTGGCCGAAACCAAGCAGGTCACGATCTCGCAACAGTTCGGGATCAGCTATCTGCCCCTGATCGTCATGAAAAACCAGCAACTCCTGGAAAAGCAGGCCAAGGAGGACGGGCTGGGCGACGTCACGGTCAGTTGGGCGCAGATGGGCGGCGGTTCGGCCACCAACGAGGCGCTGTTGTCCGGCAACGTCCATTTCGCCACCGGCGGCGTGGCGCCGATGCTGACCATCTGGGACAAGACTAAGGGAACGCGGATGGAGGTGAAGGGCGTGGCGGCGCTGAACTCCATGCCGCTCTACCTTAACACCATCAATCCCAACGTCAAAACGGTGAAGGACTTCACCCCGCAAGACCGCATCGCGCTGCCGGCGGTGAAGGTATCGATCCAGGCCGTGACGTTGCAGATGGCCGCCGAACAGGCTTTCGGCAAAGGCAGCGCCGACAAGCTCGATCCGCTGACCGTCTCGATGAAGCATCCCGACGGCATGACGGCGATGATGTCCGGCAAGTCGGAGATCACCGCACACTTTACCTCCGCCCCCTACAGCTATCAGGAGTTGGAGGACCCCCGCGTCCATCGGGTCCTGAGTTCGTACGACGTGCTGGGTGGCCCCGGCACCTTCAACGTGGTTTGGGCTGCGGACAAGTTCCGCCAGGACAACCCAAAGACCATGCAGTCCTTCGTCGGCGCGCTGGAGGACGCGATGGGGTTCATCAAGAGCAACCCGCGTCAGGCCGCCGAAATCTATATCCAGGAGGAGAAATCCAACCTCCCCGTCGACTTCGTGGAAAAGATCATTCGCGATCCGGAGAACGTCTTCACCACGGAGCCGCAGAACATCATGAAGTACGCCAGCTTCATGAATGAAACCGGCGCAATCAAGAACAAGCCGAAGAACTGGCAGGAAATGTTCTTCGACAACATCCAGGCAGGGAGCTGAAACGCTTATGGGTCGTGTTGCCAATCTCTACGCCAGCGCCGTGGGCGGCAAAAGCCGCGCGCAAGCCGACACCAGCGGTCGCGAGGCGGTCGAACGGGGAACCAAGCCGCTTCTGGAGGTCGATGGCGTCACCTTGCAGTACAAGACCAAGGAAAGCCTCGTCACCGCCACCTACCGCGTCTCCTTTAACGTCTATCAAGGTGACCGCTACATCCTGTTGGGACCTTCGGGTTGCGGGAAATCAACGCTGCTGAAGGGAGTGGCCGGTTTCCTCAAGCCGGTGGAGGGCGACATTCGCCTGAACGACCGCCATATCGACGGCCCCGGCCCCGACCGCATGATGGTGTTCCAGGAGTTCGACCAGCTCCTGCCGTGGAAGACCGTCCGCCAGAACGTCCTGTTTCCGATGAAGACCTGCGGGAAACGGGAATGCGAGGACAAGGCCGACGCGGTGATCGAAAAGGTCGGGCTGTCGAAGTTCGCCAATTCCTACCCGCACATGCTGTCGGGCGGCATGAAGCAGCGCGTGGCGATTGCCCGTGCCATGGCGATGGAGCCGGACATCCTTTTGATGGACGAGCCCTACGCGGCGCTGGATGCCCTGACCCGCCGACGCATGCAGGACGAGCTTCTGATGCTGTGGGATGACATCCGCTTCACCGTGATGTTCGTCACCCACTCCATCCAGGAGGCGATCATCGTCGGCAACCGCATCCTGGTGCTGTCGCCGCATCCGGGACAGGTGCGGGCCGAGCTGAACTCCGACGCCCACAACCGTGAGAACGTCAAGGACTCCAGCTTCGCCGATCTGGAAGCCCGCATCAACGACATGCTATTCGCCGAACACGCCGTGGTCGGCGCTCAGGGAGAATGACCATGGCCGTCCTGAAAACCAGCAGCGCGAAGACCGGCGGCCGGACCACCCGCAGGGCGGCCGAGGGCATCGCTGCCGCGAACGAAGCCGGGCTTGAGGCCCGCCCCCTGATTACCCCGCCCGAGCGGCCGGAAATCGAAGGCCGTCCGCTGGACGCCTCCAACATCGGCGAGGTCGAGCGTCCACTGTCGCCGTGGGAGCGGTTGATCAACATCTCGGGCGTACGCAGGCTGCTCATCCTGGTGGCGCTGGCGGTGGCGTGGCAGGCCTACGGCACATATGTCGACAACCCGCTGATGTTCCCGACGTTCGTCGAAACCATGACGGCGCTGGGAACCTCCATCCTGGACGGCGAGCTTCCGGCGCGGGCGCTGTCGTCGTTGTATGTGTTGCTGATCGGCTATGTCATCGGCATCGCGCTGGCCGCCCTGTTGACAAGCATCGCCGTGTCGTCGCGGATCGGCACCGACATCCTGTCGACGCTCACCTCCATGTTCAACCCGCTGCCCGCCATCGCGCTGCTGCCACTGGCGTTGCTGTGGTTCGGTCTGGGCATTCCGTCGCTGGTGTTCGTGCTGGTCCACTCGGTGCTGTGGCCGGTGTCGCTCAACACCCATTCCGGCTTCCTGGCGGTCAGCGAAACCCTGCGCATGGCGGGGCGGAACTATGGCCTGAGGGGCCTCAACTACGTTACCCGCATTCTGGTGCCGGCCGCTTTCCCGTCGATCCTGAGCGGCCTGAAGATCGGCTGGGCCTTCGCGTGGCGCACCCTGATCGCGGCGGAACTGGTGTTCGGTGTCAGCTCGTCGTCGGGCGGCATCGGCTGGTACATCTTCGAGAACCGCAACCAGCTTGAGATTGCCAACGTCTTCGCCGGCTTGCTCGCGGTGATCCTGATCGGCCTGTTCGTGGAAAGCGTGGTCTTCCGCACCGTTGAACGGCACACCGTCTACAAATGGGGTATGCAGCGCTAATCCAAAACGCCTCCTTCCCGTGTTGGGAAGGGGGCGTTTTTCCGGCCGGATCAAAAAAGGCCAAGCAATTTCAGGATCACCACCACCACCACGATCACGCCGATGATGTAGAAGACGTTGTGCATGCCCTTCTCCGCTTCGGGGAACCAGCCCTTGTCCCGGACCGGATCGTTCCCATCAACGGTTTGGCGGCGGCGGGGTTCCACAAGCCGGCCGGTGCCGGGGCGAGAACGCTCAGCCGAGCGCGTTGCGGATGAGATAGGTCGCCACGTCCGTCGGCTTGGCCTTGAGCGCCTTTATCCCCCCCACCCCGGACATGGCCTGTTCCAGGATCATGCCTTTTTCGATAGCGGGCAGGTTGACGCGGAAAAGACCCCGGGCGTCCTTGATCCGGGGATAATAGGCCGGGTCCACCGCCTTTTCGCGTGCCGAAAGACGGGCCAGGATGTCTTCCTCGGATACGTCCGCCACCTCCTCACTCTTGACCACCTTCCAGTCGCCCTCCCCGGCCCAGCCTTGGGCGACGACCTCGTCCATGGCCTCCTTGTCAGCGGCGATGCCCACCTTATAGACATGCTTGCCCAGCCCCACGTCGGAGGCCCAGTCGGTCAGCGTCGCGCTGCGCGCCACGAAGATCAGCGCCATGGTTCAGTCCTCTTGCCGGATCGTTTGCGAAGAGACTATCGGCCGATTGTCCCTGCAATCATAGCCTCAAGCTCGTTGGCTGCCCCGAACACGGGTAGCCGGTATGGCTTGAGACATTTTGTCATCCTCTTCCCGGCGCAGATAAGGCTGAAAATGTTTCTGATATTCTTGACTATTTGGCGATAAACGTTGCGCCATCGCAACCATAGAATGCATATAATAATATGAAATTTGCACCTGCATTGCGCCTTGCTCATGGTTGTGGCGGCCCGGAGGGTCCGGCGAGCGTTGGCCCCCAGACCGTGCTTTCGGCGGCGGCCAGCGGCTGCTCCCAGTTCCGAACCAACCGACGATGGAAGTTGGTCAGCGCGCCAAAGGTGGCTTCGACGCACCATCTCATACCAAAGGCGGTTGATGGCTTCCATTAATCGCCTTTGGTTCAAACCCGACAGCACCTTGCGAAGCAAGGTGCGAGAGGGTGATACGGGCGGCAGATAATGGAAGCATTTAAACGCCGCCCGTATCACGGGCCGCGGCGTGCCCCCTTGGCGCCTTCCGGCTTGGCGACGATGCGCATTTCCAGCCCCCGCTTCGCGGCCGCCGCCGCCAGCGAACACGTCAGGACATGGCGCTTGATCCCCCGGATCTTCTTATAGCCTCCGGGAATCCCGGTGCGGTTCAGTCCACGCCATGAACTGGGAACGGACAGTAGGTCTTATCAACGAATTGCTGCTTAGAGCCAAATCCTGGCGCCTCAACCGAATGTTCTGTCCTCTGCCCTGTTGTCTCCCTGTTGATCAGGGAAGGGGTGGATACGGCATGTGTGGCATCTGCGGTGAAATCCGCCTTGATTCCGGCTTCGCGTCGCCCTCGGCGGTGGCGGCGATGGCGGGGGTTCTGATTCGGCGCGGCCCGGACGGCGGCGGGGTGTGGTCGCAAGGTCCACTTGCCTTCGGTCACCGGCGTCTGAGCATCATCGACCTGTCCAAAGCCTCGCAACAGCCCATGATCGATCCGGCGCTGGGGCTCGGCATCGTCTTCAACGGCTGCATCTACAACTACCCCGAGTTGCGAGCCGAACTGGAAGGTCTGGGCTATCGGTTCTTTTCCCACGGCGACACCGAAGTGCTGTTAAAAGCTTATCACGCCTGGGGCCGCCGCTTCGTTAATCGGCTCTATGGCATGTTCGCCTTCGCCCTTTGGGAGCGCGACAGCGGCCGCGTCGTCCTGGGCCGCGACCGGCTGGGCATCAAGCCGCTTTATCTGGCGGAAGCGGCAGGGCGGTTGCGATTCGCCTCCAGCCTGCCGGCATTGCTGGCGGCGGGGGAGGTCGATACCGGCATCGACCCCATCGCGCTTCATCATTACATGTCTTTCCACGCCGTCGTTCCGGCGCCGCGCACCATCCTGAAGGGCGTGCGCAAGCTGCCGCCGGCCACCCTGTTGACCCTGGAGCCCGACGGCCGCCGGAACGAGGAAGTCTATTGGCACCCGCACTTCCTTCCGGAAGAGGGTTGCCCCGAACAGGATTGGCAGGACGCCGTGCTGACAACGCTGCGCAAGGCGGTGGAACGGCGACTGGTGGCGGACGTGCCGGTCGGCGTGCTGCTGTCGGGCGGGTTGGACAGTTCGATGATCGTGGCGCTGCTGGCCGAAGCCGGACAGGCCGGTCTTCAAACCTTTTCCATCGGCTTTGAAACGGTGGGCAACGAGCGCGGCGACGAGTTCCAGTATTCCGACCTGATCGCCCAGCGTTTCGGCACGCGCCATCACAAGCTGTTCATCGACAGCCGCCGCGTTTTGCCGGCCCTGACAGACTGTGTGCGCGCCATGGCCGAACCGATGGTCAGCCACGACGCCATCGGCTTCTTTCTCTTGTCTCAGGAGGTGGCCAAGCATGTTCGGGTGGTGCAGAGCGGGCAAGGTGCCGACGAGATTTTCGCCGGCTATCACTGGTATCCGCCGATGATGGACGCAGCCGACCCGATTGCCGTCTACGCCAACGTGTTCTTCGACCGCGACCACACCGAGATGGCCGAGGTTTTGAATCCGCCGTATCTCGCCGACCACGATGCCAGCCGCGCCTTCGTCGCCGACCACTTCGCCCAGCCCGGCGCCGACCGGCCGATGGACAAGGCGCTGCGGCTCGACACCACGGTCATGCTGGTGGAAGACCCCGTCAAGCGGGTGGACAACATGACTATGGCCTGGGGGTTGGAAGGGCGCGTCCCCTTCCTCGACCATGATGTGGTTGAACTGGCGGCGCGCATACCGGCCGAGCTGAAGGTGCGCGGCGGCGGCAAGTACATCCTGAAGAAGGCGGCGCGCCGGGTAGTGCCGGCGGCGGTGATCGACCGGCCCAAGGGCTATTTCCCCGTTCCCGCTCTGAAATACCTGCGCGGCCCTTATCTGGAGCTGGTGCGCGATGTCCTGAACCAGCCGGCCGCCCAGCGGCGCAACCTGTTCAAGCGGGATTACATCTACCGGCTGCTGGCCGAGCCCGAAACCCATATCACGCCGCTGCGCGGATCGAAGCTCTGGCAGGTCGCCTTGCTGGAATTCTGGCTGCAAACCCACGGAATATGAGGCACGACCGAGCATGCATCATCAATTCCGAGTGGCCTATCGGGGTGACCGTTTCCAGGCGGCACCTTCATCCCGCTTTGCCGAACCCCGCGAACGGGCGGTGGTGGAGTGCGGCTGGGGGCGCCTGCTGTTCGCCCACACCTTCCCCGACATCCAATGCCTGATCGAAGCCCTTCGCCAGGAGCAGGCGGGCCGGCGCGACATCGCGCTCTATCTCACGGACCCGCACGTCGCCCTGTCCCAGGCGCCCAACGAGCTGTTTCTCGACCCGTCCCACACCTTCCGCCTGTGGCTGGCAGCCTACGAGCCCAATGGGCAGCCGCGCGGTTTCACGGTGGAACCACCCCGCCGCCGCGAGGACGCCGACGCGGTCAACCGTATCTATGCCGCGCGCGGCATGGTCCACTGTGATCCCGAATTCTATTGGAGCGCCCGCGACAGCCGTGTCCTGACGCATCTGGTCGCTATTGATCCGGTGACCGACACCGTCATCGGCTCGGTCACCGGGGTGGACCACCGCCATGCCTTCGACGACCCGGAGAACGGCTCCTCCCTGTGGTGTCTGGCGGTCGATCCCCAAGCCTCCTATCCCGGCATCGGCGAGGGGCTGGTCCGGGCACTGGCCGAGCACTTCCAGGCGCGCGGCCGCACCTTCATGGATCTGTCCGTCCTGCACGACAACCACAACGCCATCGCGCTGTACGAGAAGCTGGGTTTCCAACGGGTGCCGGTGTTTACCGTGAAGACCAAGAACTCCATCAACGAAAAGCTGTTCGCCGGCCCGCCGGTCGACGCCCGGCTCAACCCCTACGCCATGATCATCATCAACGAGGCACGGCGCCGGGGCATCGGTGTCGAGGTGCTGGACGCCGATGCCAACCTGTTCCGCCTGTTCCTGGGCGGGCGCAGCATGGTGTGCCGGGAAAGCCTGACCGACCTGACCACGGCCACCACCATGACCATCTGCGACGACAAGGCGCTGACCCGGCGCCTGCTGGCCAAAGCCGGTCTGTCGGTGCCCGCGCAGATGGTGGCCGGAGACGCCGACGACAACGCTCCGTTCCTGGCGCGCCACGGCAGCGTCGTGGTCAAGCCGGCGCGCGGCGAACAGGGGCGAGGGATCACGGTGGACGTGCGCGATCCCGATACCCTGGCCTGGGCGATCGACAACGCCCGCCGTGTCTGCGACACCGTGCTGCTGGAAGAGTTCGTGCGCGGCCAGGACCTGCGGGTGCTGGTGATCGACTACAAGGTGGTGGCCGCCGCCATCCGCCGCCCGGCCGAGATCGTCGGCACCGGCGACCGCACCATCGCCGAACTGATCGAGGCCCAGAGCCGCCGCCGCGCCGCCGCCACCGGCGGCGAAAGCCGTATCCCGATGGACGCCGAAACCGAACGCTGCGTTCGCGACGCCGGCCACACCATGGACGAAATACTGCCCGAGGGCACGGCGCTGGCGGTGCGCAAGACAGCGAACCTGCACACCGGCGGCATCCTTATCGATGTCACGGACCAGCTTCACCGGGCTTTGGTAGAAGCCTCGGTCAACGCCGCGCGCGCTCTGAGGATTCCGGTGGTCGGGCTCGACCTGCTGGTTCCGGAGGTGACAGGCGCGGATCACGTCATCATCGAGGCCAACGAGCGGCCGGGCTTGGCCAACCATGAGCCGCAGCCCACCGCCGAACGGTTCATCGACCTGTTGTTCCCTTACTCAGCGATTTGATCTGGGGGAAAGCCATGGACCAGCCCACCTTGGCGCGCTCCGGCCTTGTGCGGCCGGTCATCGACATGGACTACGTGACAAGGCTGCTGCGCCGCCTTCTGGAAATCCCCAGCCCCACCGGCTACACCGACCAGATCGTCCATTTCTGCGGCGAGGAGTTCCGCCGTCTCGGCATTCCGTTCGAGCTGACGCGCCGGGGCGCGATGCGCGCCGATCTGGCGGGCCGCAAGATCAGCCCCGACCGCGCGGTGGTCGCCCACCTCGACACGCTGGGCGCCATGGTCAAGAACCTGAAGCTCAACGGCCGGCTGGAGCTGGTGCCGATCGGTACGTGGTCGGCCCGCTTCGCCGAAGGGGCGCGCGGCACCGTGTTCACCGACCGGGGTTTCTATCGCGGCACCATCTTGCCACTGAAGGCATCGGGCCATACCTTCAACAAGGAAATCGACACCCAGCCGGTCGGCTGGGACAACATCGAACTGCGCGTCGACGCGACATGTTCGTCGCAGGCCGATCTGATCCGGCACGGCTTCAACATCGGCGACTTCGTGGCCATCGACTCCCAGCCGGAGTTCAATCCCAACGGCTTCATCAACGCCCGTCACCTCGACAACAAGGCCGGCGTGGCGGTGATGTTCGGCGCCGCCAAGTCCATCATGGACAGTGGGGCAGCGCTGCCGGTGGATTGCCACCTGCTGCTGACCATCTCCGAGGAGGTGGGGTCGGGAGCGTCGTCGGTGCTGCACAAGGATGTGGCGGAGATGGTGACCATCGACAACGGCACCACCGCGCCGGGCCAGAACAGTCGCGAGTTCGGCGTGACCGTCGCCATGGCCGACTCCTCCGGCCCGTTCGACTACCACCTGACCCACAAGCTGCTGGGCCTGTGCCAGGAGCATGACATCCCGCACCAGCGCGACATTTTCCGCTATTACCGCTGCGACAGCGCCGCCGCCATCGAGGCCGGCAACGACATCCGCACTGCGCTGGTCTGCTTCGGCATCGACGCCTCGCACGGCTACGAGCGCATCCACGCCGACGCCCTGCGCTCGCTGGCGGAACTGGTCGCCCTGTACATGCAGAGCGACATCACCATCGCGCGCGACCGCATGGAACTGGGGCCGATGGCCGATTTCCCGTGGCAGCCGATGGACCCCGCCGAAACCCCGCAAGGCTGAAAAGTGAGGCACGAATGAGCGCTCCCATGATCATCGAGGAGAAAGGGAGCTTCCGTCTGGTCGAGCAGGGTGGACGCTACGCCGTCATCGAGATGCGCAACGGGCAGGTTTACGACGTGCATCCGGCAGACGTGGAAAGATCGGGGAAACCCGACACGCCCGCCGGGATCGAGTCCGTCGCCCAATGGACCGACGAACGGGAGGCGCGAAATCTCTTCGCCGAACTGACGGTACGCGGCGACGACCTCGCCCGTGGCATCTGGTAGGGACCGTCTCTCAGCGCACGCGACCGGCCAGGGCGGAAAAAGCCGTCGCGGCCTGCCGGGTCGCCGGACTGGCTGTCTCCGCCTTGGCGATCCGCGCGTAGACCGCCAACGCCTGGGCCACCACCTGATCCATGTTGTAATATTTGTACGTGGCCAGCCGGCCGACGAATTCGACATCCGGCGCCTCATCGGCCAGCGTTTGATATTTCTTGTAGATCTGTGCGTTCTCCGCCCGGGGCACCGGGTAATAGGGGTCGCCCTCGGCGGAAGGAAATTCGTAGGTCAGGCTGGTCTTGGGGTGGTGCTGGCCGGTCAGGTGCTTGTACTCGGTAACCCGGGTGTAAGGGACGTCTTCCGAGGGATAATTCACGACCGCCACTGGCTGATGGTTTCCCTTGTCCACCGTCTCGTGACGGAAAACCAGCGAGCGGTACGGCAGTTTGCCGAAACGGAAATCAAAAAATTCGTCGATCGGCCCGGTATAAATCAGCTTCCTGTATCGAACTTCCCTCTGGATTTCCCGGAAGTCGGCGTTGAGCATGATCTTGATGCTGGGATGGTCCAGCATGTTCTCGAACATGCGCGTGAAGCCGTGAAGCGGCATGTTCTGGAAGCTGTCCGTGAAGTACCGGTCATCGCCGTTGGTCCGCGTCGGAACGCGAGCGGTCACCGCCCGGTCAAGCTCGGAGGGGTCCATCCCCCACTGCTTGCGGGTATAGCCGCGAAAGAATTTTTCATAAAGCTCCCGCCCCACCTGACCGACGACCACATCCTCCGACGTCCTCACCTCCGGCACCGGCTCCGCGCGGGCCGCCAGAAAAGCGGCCACCCCGTCGGAGTCGAGGGTGAGTCCGTAAAGCCGGTTAATGGTGGTCTGGTTGATGGGAATGGGCACCAGTTGCCCGTCGACCTGCGCCAGCACCCGGTGCTCATAGGGGCGCCATTGGGTGAAGCGCGAGAGATACTCGGCCACGGCCGGCGAATTGGTATGGAAGATATGCGGGCCATACTGGTGGATCAGAATCCCATGATCGTTGTAGCGATCGTAGGCGTTGCCGCCGATGTGGGGACGCCGGTCGATCAGCAGCACCCTTTTTCCCAATCCGGCTGCCAGCCGCTCGGCCAGCACGCTGCCGGCGAAGCCCGCCCCGACGATGAGGTAATCGAAGCCGGCCTTCCGGCTCAGCGCGGGGGCGGGCGTCAGGCCACGCATTCGATCAGCTCCTTCATGTGGCCCCAGGTGGCGTCCCAGGACATATCAGCGAGCAGACGGTCGACGTGGGCGAGCCAGTCGGCGTCCTTGTCGCGCAGGGCCTGTTCGATGGCCGTGATGAAATCATCGGAGCCGCGGGCGATGCGGACGAGCCCGGTGTCGCCATAGGTCCGTACCACGTCGGTGATTGGGGTGGACACCACGGGGCGGCCGGCGGCAAGGTATTCCGGCGTCTTGGTGGGGCTGATGAACCGTGTCGCCTCGTTGAGCGCGAACGGCAGAAGCGCCACGTCCCAACCGGCCAGATAGGCCGGCAACTCCTGATATCCCTTCGACCCGAGATAGTGAATGTTGGGAAGGTGCGGCAGGGTCGCGGGATCGATCTTCGCTACCGGCCCGATCATGACAAGTTGCCAGTCGGGCCGCACCCGCGCCACCGTCCCGATCAGGTCGATATCGAACCGCTCGTCGATGACTCCGTAGAAACCCAGGCGCGGCCGGGGAAGCAAAACCTGATCGTCCGGTTCGGCGAGCGCGGCGCGGGCCGTGGCAAAGTGTGCCACCTCGACGCTGCTGGGAAAGGCGTGGACGTTGGAATGCAGACCGCGTTTGGCCTCAAACAGGCTATAGCCGCCGGTAAACACCACATCCGCCCGGCGCATCAGAGTGCGCTCGCGGTCGACGATGTCGGGCGGAGCCCCCCGGAACGCCGAAAGTTCGTCCATGCAATCATAAACGACGGCCGAGGCGGACAAATGATCCGAGAACCCCAGGCTCATGGGCGTGTAATACCAGAGGACGGGGCTTTTCACGTCCTCCTTGGCGAAGTATCGGTCCAACAACACCCGTTGCGCTTTTTCAATATCCCGTCGCGAGCCCAAAGACGGAAGGCGCGGTACCAGGATACGGATGCCGGGCTCGACCCAATGGACGTCGAGCGACGGCGTGGATGAAGTCGCCTCCAAGGGTTCCTCGATGAAAAAGATGCGAAAATCGCGGGCGAACCGTGCCATCAGGTGCTGAGGTCGTTGACACACGAAGTGCCAGCGCAAATGAGAGAAACAGATAAGATCGCGGGAACTGTGGTTTTCAGCGGAAATGGTTTTGTCTAATTGATGTAGTTCTTTGTATGGTCCGTCTATAGGGGTAATTAAACTATCAACTTCACCGAAGTTACCGGAATAGCTCATGATTTGACCTCCAATCGTATTCTGAAGGAAAAGAGGATTGATCATCACATGGAAAACCCTCAGTCTCTTGCGATGAGTACAAAGGCAAAAGACTGCTCACTCAGCTTCACAAGAACAGTCATTTATCTTCTTTGTTCCCGCTTCGCCGCTTGCCATGTCCATATTGGTCACGCAGGCAAACTATGATTGACTTATGCGCCAATCGATCGGGGTCACAGTCGACGATTAAGGCTAGAGCGCGTCCTCAATTAGAGGCTTCCCCACGAGCCCCAGGAGTGCTTCATCGGAGTCCGTGAAGTGGGCCCCAGCCTGAGGACCAGCGAGCCGGTTGGTAAGGTGGAAGGCCGCTTCGTTTCCGTTTCCTTCACCCGACCGTTTTAATCGGCAGTTGCGGCTGCGTCCTATCCACAGCCGGCGCTCCGAGGCAGCCGGTGACGCCGTCCCGCCAGACCGCCAGCGGCGTCCGGTCGCCCAGCGCCCGATGAGGGCGGCGGGTGTTGTAGAATCGGATCCGCTCGCCGATTCCCGTCCGCGCCTCGCGGCCGTCGGCATAGCCTTTGAGGTGGACGTCCTCGTACTTCACGGATCGCCAGACCCGCTCCATGAAGATGGTGTCGAGATAGCGGCCCCGGCCGTCCATCGATCGTCAGGGCGCGCAGCAGGTAGGGG
>DASPMK010000390.1:0-3281 GCA_035627075.1 Azospirillaceae bacterium | reverse complement strand
GGCTTGGTAGGCCGTTACCCCACCAACTACCTAATCGGACGCGGGCCCCTCTCTCGGCGTAAACTTTCTCCCGAAGGACGTATCCGGTGTTAGCGTCCGTTTCCAGACGTTATCCCGAACCGAAAGGCAGGTTCCCACGTGTTACTCACCCGTGCGCCACTATGGCCCCCTCCGAAGAGGAAACCATCGTTCGACTTGCATGTGTTAGGCATGCCGCCAGCGTTCGTTCTGAGCCAGGATCAAACTCTCAGGTTCAATTCACCACCGATCCCGAAGGACCAGGGCAATTGATGGGGTCGCTCGTGCGACACACCAACCTAAGCTCGATTCTGTATCTCTGCTTGGCTTGGAATGCGCGGTCAAACGACCCCGAATGTGCCAGGCCCCTCTTTACCAGAGGACCCCAACCGCAGGTCTCGCCGCCTGCGCATCCCTTCTCACAACACGATATGCGATTGTCAAAGATCCGTGGCACCGGAGGACCCGGAGCCGCAGCGGCTTGCGTCCGCTTCCCTGAGAAGCCGACCGTGAGCCGCCAGAAGTCTTTCTGGGTGAGCCCGGAGACGAAAAGCGCAACGCCGAACCGGCGTCGCTTGCGGCGAACCGCTCATTTCCATCTTCGTGCTTCGCTCCGACCCGCCGGCCAACCGGCCACCGCGTCGGTGGAGCGGTTTATATGAGCCCTCCCCTGCCCCGCGCAAGCGCTTTTTTCATCGCGCCGTCATTTTTTCCGGGCGCTCGGGCGCGCGCCGTCACAGGAGGCCGAGGGCGCGCAGTTCGGCCACGAGGTGCGGCGGCAGCTCGTCCCCCATGCCGGCCGCGTCCGCCGCGTCGGGCGGGGCGTCCTTCGGTTCCAGGTAGCGCCAGCCCTGGAAGGGCCGGTGCGGGGTGGCGAGCACCGGCACGATCGCCACGTCGAGCGTCAGCCGGCAGCGCTTCTTGCCCTCGGCATCGACGGCGGTGTCGACGGCCAGCACGCGCTGGCGCGCCCGCACGCTGCCGCGGATCACCCAGTAGAGCGAACCGCCCTCCAGGATCTCCGCCGCGCGCTTGGGCACGAAGCCGGTGAACAGGGGCACGGTACCGCCATTGGGGCCGCCATTGGGCCCGCTCTCGGCCCGGCGGGCCTGGATGGTCTGGAGATGCTCCACGTCGTCGACGCCGACGGCGAGCTTGATCAGGTGCAGGGGCATGATGATCCGTAGGGAATGTCCGCTCAGAGCGGGCCGTGGTCGCGGCGGTCGCCCGGCTTGGCATGGCCGATGATGGCGCTGAAGCCGAACAGCAGCAGCAGCACGCCGATGACGATCTCGACGGCGCAGACGAAGCGCACCGCCCCGGTGATCGGGTAGATGTCGCCGTACCCGACCGTGGCGAAGGTCACCAGCGAGAAGTACAGCCCCTCCGGAAAGGTCAGGTCGCGGCGCACGCCGTCGATGATGAAGTTCGGGTCGACCATGAAGCGGTCCATGATCGTGTAGATCGCCCCGAACATGATGATGGTCAGCGAATAGAAGGTCAGAAAGGCGAAGGCCGGCAGCACCAGCCGGGCCGCCTGCTGGAAGAAGCCTTCGAACAGCAGCCCGGCGTCGAGCAGGAAGACCGCGATGTCGCGGCTGACGAAGGCGACGATGACGGCGATGGCGCCCATGGAGACGATGAAGATCTCCGCCAGCATGTCCGGCGGGAACTCGTGGCCGGGCACCAGGAAGGTCAGCGCGCCGATGCCCCACACCGGGGCCATCCACAGGAAGATGCGGTCGAACTGCCCGCCGTCGCGGATGCGGCGCGCCTGCACGATGGCGCGGATGTCCTTGGCCCGCCACCACGCCCCGCCGACGAAGGCGACCAGCGGCAGCACGAAGCCGAGCCCCTGCGCCATCGGCCCCAGGGTATGGAAGTTGCTTTCCAGGAAGAAGACGAAGATGCAGGCGTACACGCCGATGAAGTTGGTGAGCGCCAGCGTGAAGAACTGGCTGCCCGGGAACACGTAGTGGAACACGCCCACCACCAGGCCCACCGACCCCAGCAGCACGAACGCCAGATCGCCGGACACCGAGCGGATGGACAGCGCGATGAGGCCGAGCAGGAAGGCGGTGAACACCGCCCCGCCCAGCCACGAGTGCCGCGCCGCCGGGCGCGCCACCGGCGTGGTGTCGGGAGTGGACTTCGTCCGCCGCTCGGTGATGGGCTGGTCCATGGAGGATGGTCTGACGGCGCTATTGCAGGGCGCTGTTATAGCCCTATGTCGGCGCCGTTGCCACCATCCGCCGGCCCATCAGACGCCGGTCTACCAGCCGCCGCGCTCCAGCCACGCGTCGACCATGTCCAGGCGGTCCCAGCCCCAGAAGGGCTCGTCGCCGACCAGGACGAAGGGCGCGCCGAAGACGCCGCGGGCGATGGCGCCGTCGGTCTCCGCGCGCACGCGGTCCTTCACCGCCGGGTCCTGGATGGCCGCCGTCACCTCGGCCGGGTCGAGGCCCAGCGTGGACGCCACCTCCGCCACCACCTCGACCGGGCCGATGTCGCGCCCCTCGCCCCAGTGGGCGTGGAAGACGGCGCGCGCCAGCCGCCGGGCGGCATCCGCGTCGCGGCCGGCCAGCCACCAGTAGGCGCGCGTCGCCGCCAGCGAGTTCGCCGGCATCACTGCCGGCCACGCGAAGGGAGCGCCGGTGAGGCGGGCGATGCGGCGGACGTCGTGGCGCAGGTAGTCGCCGCGCAACGGCTGCATGGTGTTGGGCTTCATGCCCGTAACCTTGAAGACCGCGCCCAGCAGGATGGGGTGCCACGTCACCGTGCGGCCGTGCTTCGCCGCGACGTCGTCGATTCGCAGCGAGCCGAAGTAGGCGTAGGGGGAGCTGAAATCGAAGTAAAAGTCGATCGATGTGGCCATCGTGCCCGTCCTCCCGAAGGTTGTTTTCCGGACAGGCTAGACCGCGGCCATGATGCGCCGCAAGGGGCGGGAAACGAGGGAGACACGGATGAACACGGATGGAAGCGGATGAACGCGGATGATCGGTCTTGATCCGTGTTCATCCGCGGCCGGCCCCGCCGGCATCCGTGTTCATCCGTGTCCCGAAAACCTTAAACGGCGCGGACCTTAAACGGCGCGGACCTTGGCGTCGAAGACGTAGCCGGCGCCGCGCTCGGTCTTGATGATGCGCGGCTCCTTGGGGTTCGCCTCGATCTTGCGGCGCAGGCGCAGGATCAGCACGTCGATGGAGCGGTCGAACACCTCCGCCCCGTCGGCGCGCGTCAGGTCGAGCAGCTGGTCGCGCGTC
>DASPMK010000389.1:0-6405 GCA_035627075.1 Azospirillaceae bacterium | reverse complement strand
TGGCCAATTTCATCGAAATTCAACCAACTGTGTGTAGAATCATAAATCCGCTTTTTTCATAGTCAAACAAAATTATCATAACACAAAAATATTGTTGTTTAATAGCGTAACAGAACCCACCACTGGCTGTTAGGTGTCGGTTGTCAGGTGAATGCGACCGGGGGAATGCGCCCATCGGGCAGCCCTGGCTTTTCACGCGCCGGGAATATTTTTCTATTGATTCTGTAGAGATATGGATACAGAATTGTTGCGTGGTTTACGCCATGGTCTTGACCGGGCCAAACCGGTTCGCGGCAATTTGATGGGAGCAGCTTGCGCCGCGTCACCAAACGCTAAAGCGCCACGAACTCGTGTCGTGGTTCCCCACCGGAGAACGAAAGGACCACGGATCATGTTGTTTTCGCCCGCCGATCCTCCCCGAACCTCACCGATTGCAAGCCGCTGCTCCTGTTGTTGGTGCTGACGCACCCAAAGCCCCTTACGAACAACATGCCATTGCGGCCGACCGCATCTTCCGGTCGGCGGGAGGACAGGTCATGTCTCAAAGCGCCTTCATCATCGAAGTCCACGGCAACGCGGCCGGCATCGTGGTGCGCGACGGCAGCGGCTTTCGCTTCTTCGCCTCGCATCACCAGTTCCAGGCCCTCGAAGGCCGGGTTTTCGGCACGCCGCACAAGGCCGAGCGTGCCGCCCTCACCCTCGCCCAGGCGCGACTGCACTGATTTCAGGAAGGGGACAGGCGCCCGGCGATCTCGGGACCAACACCATCAAAGGCCTTGGACACCGGGTGCCATGCCCTTCGGGACCTGTTCATAACGGGTACGGCCGCATCGCCGCGAGGTGCTGGCATCGGGAGCCATGACGCCTTGGAGCCCTTGCTGCACGGCTGCAACCTCGCCGACAACGCCCGACGCTGGCCAACCCAACCTACCGCCCGCATCAAGACGCGGGTGGCCGCTCGGATCACGGTCGAACGCGCCAAGGAGGTGTCGCAACCGACAACTAGGCATCGGCGCCGCGGCGGTCCAGCGCCCGGTTCAGCCTCTTGCGCAAGTTGCGCTGACAGCGACAGGCGAAGCTTCGCTGAGATCCCGACAGAACCTTGCGTAGCAAGGTGCGAAGGGGGATACACTCCTCTGGATTACGCCGGTGCCTTCACCAGCGCCGCCCGAAGGGCCTCCACCACCTGATCCTGCTCACCCTCCGTCATCTGGGTGTAGAGCGGCAGCAGGATGCACCCCTCCTGCGCCCGTTCAGAGTTGACCAGCGGATGGCGCCGGTGTACGTCGCGGCAGGCCTCTTCCCGATGAGCACACATGACGCCGCGCCGCGTCGCCACCCCGCCGTCCAGCATCCGCTGCATCACCGCGCGCTGGTCGGCTCCGGCCGGCAGGCGCACGCAGAAGCTCTGCCAGTTGGACCGCGCCCAGTCGGGCTCCACCGGCAGCCCCACCTCGGGCGACACGGCGGCGATCTTCCGCCGGTAGGCGTCCGCCAACGCCCGGCGGTGTTCGATGATCTCCGGCAACCGCCTGATCTGTTGGCGGCCGACGGCGGCCTGAATGTCGGTCATGCGGTAGTTGTAGCCCAGCTCCGGGTAACTCTCGAACACCACCGTGGCGGCCGAATGGCGCACCCGGTCGGAGACGTTCATGCTGTGCTGGCGCCACAGCCGGAACTTGGCATCCATCTCGGCATGGCGGGTGGTCAGCATCCCGCCCTCGCCGGTGGTGATAACCTTGCGCGGGTGGAAGGAGAACGCCGCCACGTCGCCCACCGGCCGACCAATGCGCTGCCACTGACCCTCCATCCGGATTTCCGAGCCGATGGCGCAGGCCGCATCCTCCACCAGCGCCAGCCCGTGGGCGTCGGCGATGGCCTTCAGACGCACAAGGTCGCAGGGCATGCCGATTTGGTGGACGCACAGGATGGCGCGGGTCCGGGGCGTGATGGCGTTCGCCACGGCGTTCGGGTCCATGTTGAAGGTGCCGGGATCGACGTCCACGAACACCGGCACCGCCCGGCAGTAGCGGATGGCGTTGGCGGTGGCAAGGAAGGAGTGGCTGACCGTCACCACCTCGTCGCCCGGCCCCACTCCCACCGCCAGCAGGGCCAGATGCAGCCCCACCGTGCAGTTGGCGACCGCCACGGCATGGGGGGCGCCGACCAACTGGGCGAACTCGGTTTCGAAGGCGGCGACCTCCGGTCCCTGGCTCAGCCAGCCGGACAGCACCACCGCCCCGGCGGCCTCGGACTCGCGGGCGTCGAGGAACGGTTTGGCAAGCGGGATCATGCGGCGTTCACCTTCGTTTGGGGGGCCAGGCGGGTCTGCTCACCGCGCCACCACTGGATGAGGTTGACCAGTCCTTCGTCCAGGCCCACGGCGCTTTCAAAGCCCAGCACGTCGCGAGCCAGCGCCGTGCCGGCCAGCCGGCGCGACACCGGGTTGACCTTGCGTTCCTCCTGGTGGACCGGCATCAGGTCCGGCCGTTCCATCGCCTTGGCGGTGGCGTGGGCGAGTTGAAGCAGGCTGGTTTCGGTGCCGCTGGCAATGTTGAAGACGCGCCGGTCAGGGTCGAACCCCGACAGGTTGGCCCAGGCCGCCAGCAGGTTGGCCCGCGCCACGTCGCGGACGTGGACGAAGTCCATGGTCTGGGCGCCGTCGCCGAAGATCACCGGCGGCTGACCGGCGGCAATGCGCTCCATCCAGCGGATCAGCACCTCGGTATACTTGCCGTGGACGTCCATGCGCGGGCCGTAGACGTTGAAATAGCGCAGCGCGGCGTAGTCCAGGCCGTAGGTGTCGTGGAATGCCCGCGCCATTCCCTCGCCGAACGCCTTGGCCGCGCCATAGAGCGTACGGTCATTGTAGGGATGATGCCGCTCGATGGTCGGGAACTCCTCCGCCAACCCATAGATGGAGGCCGAGGATGCCATCACCACCTTGCCCACCCGGTGTTCCACGCAGCGCAGCAGCAGCTCGAAAGTGGCGTCCACCATCACCTCCAGCGCCAGCCGCGGTTCGGCGGCGCAGTGGGTGATGCGCAAGGCGGCCTGATGGAAGACAATGTCGCGGCCGCGCACTAGATCGTTCGTCAGCCGGCGGTCGCGGATGTCGCCCTGGACCAGCTTGACCTTGCCGCTGGCCATGGCGTGAGCCAGATTGGCCTCGCGGCCGCGGATCAGGTTGTCCACCACCACGATGTCGGCGCAGCCGACGCCCACCAGAAGGTCGACAATGTGCGAGCCGACGAAACCGGCCCCGCCGGTGACGAGCGCTCGGGCTCCTCTAAGCTCCATGTCCGTCACTCCCCTTGCATGGCCCCTTTCAAGGGCGCGCCCTCGCGCCAGCCGATCAGCCGTGCCGGCACCCCGGCAACCTTGGCGAACGGTGGTACGTCCTGGGTGACCACCGCCCCGGCGCCGACGATGGCCCCCCGGCCGATGGTCACGCCGGGCAGGATCACGGCGTTGACGCCGATGTCGGCCCAGTCCTCCACCCGCACCGGCGCGATCAGCAGGTCGGTGGCGACGATGGGCTGATCGGCCGGCGCGCCGGTGTGTGCCGAGCCCAGCACCTTCGCCCCCGGCCCCCAGCCGACGTGCTCGCCGATCACCAGATCGCGGGCATCCAGGAAGGCGTGGGGGCCGATCCAGGTGCCTTTGCCGATGCGGCAGGTGCCGTCCCAGCGTCCCTGGACGATGGCGTGCTCGCCCAGAAACACGCCGTCGCCGATCTCGAAGATTTCGGGATGCTTCAGGCCGACGTACGGGGCGACGGACACCCCGTCGCCGCACGTCCGGGCCAGCGCCTTCAGGCACACCCGCCGCATCAGCCCGTCGAGATACGCCTCGCCGGTGGAGAATCGCCGATAGGTTTCCACCAGCGCCTCACGCCCCAGCCGCCCTTTCAGGTCGGCGGCGAGCCCGGCCACATGGGGCAGGTCGGGCTCGGCCCGCTTCCGGCCGTGGACGGCCCGGACCACGCGGGCGCCTTCCTTGTCACGCGGCGACATGCGCCAACTTCCTCAACATGACGCCGACGTAGTCGACCTGATGGTCACCCAACTCCGGGTAGATCGGCAACGACAAGGTTTCCGCCGCCATCGCTTCGGCGACGGGGAAGTCGCCGTCCCGGTATTCCAGGTTGGCGTAGGCCGGCTGGAGATGGACCGGGATGGGGTAGTGGACGCCGTTGCCGACACCGGCATTGGCGAGATCCTGGCGCACCCGGTCGCGGTCGCGCACCCGCACGGCGTAGACGTGATAGACGTGGCGCACCCCGTCCACCCGCGCCGGCAGGCCCAGGCCGCAGTCGGCCAGCAACGCGTCGTAGCGGGCGGCCACGGCGCGGCGCGCCTCGGTCCACGCCTCGATGTGGTTCATCTTGACGCCCAGGATGGCGCCCTGGATGGCGTCCATCCGGTAGTTGAATGCCTGGACGTCGTGGCGGTAGCGCACGCTCTGGCCCCAGTCGCGCAGCAACCGCGCCTTTTCGGCGATGTCGTCGCGGTCAGTGACCAGTGCGCCGCCCTCTCCGGCGGCTCCCAGGTTCTTGCCGGGATAGAAGCTGAAGCAGCCGGCGAGGCCCAGACTGCCGGCGCGCTGGCCGCGGTATTCGGCGCCGTGGGCCTGGCAGGCGTCCTCGATCACTGGAATGCCGTGGGCGTTGGCGATGTCGAGGATCGACTGCATGTCGGCCATCTGGCCGTGCAGGTGGACCGGCAGGATGGCCTTGGTGCGCGGCGTGATCGCCGCCTCCAGTTTCGCCGGGTCCATGGTCCAGGTGCGCGGGTCGATGTCCACCATCACCGGCCGGGCGCCGGTGTAGGCGATGGCCGCCGTGGTGGCAACGAAGGTCATCGGCACGGTGACGACCTCGTCGCTCGGCCCGATGCCGGCGGCGAGCAAGGCCAGATGCAGGGCCGAGGTGCCGGTGTTGACCGCCACCGCATGCTTGACGCCGCAGTAGCGGGCGAAGCGTTCCTCGAACGCGGCGACGGGCTTGCCCAGGACATACTGGCCGCTGTCCAGCACCTCGCGGACGGCCTTGTCCATCTCGTGCCGGATGCCGCGGTACTGCGCCTGAAGGTCGAGGTAGGGGATCACGATGCCCTCCGCATCTGGCCGAGGTCGATGGGATGGCCACGGCGCTTCATGGAGAGGCTGGCGCTCTCCAGCAGGCGAACCACCTGGAGGCCCATGGCCCCGTCCGTGACCGGCGGTTTTCCGTTGTTCACGCAATCGATGAAGTGTTCGGCTTCGGCGCTCAGCGCCTCGCGCGTGGAAATCTGCGGCGCCCACATATCGCCCATCCGGTAGCCGACCAGCATCTGGTGGATCTGCTCGGGGCTCGACGTGACGGTGATGCCCTTGTCGTAGACCTTGATCTTTTCCGACGGCTCCAGGTCGTTCCACACGATCATCTTGCGGCTGCCGCCGATCAGCGTCTGGCGCACCTTCACCGGGGCCAACCAACTGACGTTGACGTGGGCGATGGTGCCCGACGGGAAGAACAGGGTGATGAAGGCCATGCTTTCCGGGCTACCGGCCATCGGCCCGCCGCCGTTGGCCGACACTGCCACCGGCGTTTCGCCCAGCACGTATTGAAGAATCGAGAAGTCGTGGACCGCCAAATCCCAGATCACGTTTACGTCGCGCTGGAACAGGCCCAGGTTCACGCGGGTGGAGTCATAGTAATAAACGTCGCCCAAATCGCCCGAAGCCACCAGTTCTCGGATTTTCTGGACCGATGGCGTGAAGATGAAGGTGTGATCGACCATCAGCGTCAGCGACTGCCGCCGCGCCTCCTCGATCAGGCGTTCGGCCTGTTCGACGGACCCGCACATAGGTTTTTCAACCAGGGTGTGCTTGCCGGCGCGCAAGGCGCCCATCGCCAGTTCGTAATGGCTGTTGACCGGGGTGGCGATGGCCACGGCGTCGATGGCGGGATCGTCGAACAGATCTTGCGGGTCGCCGACCACCTTGACCCCGGGATAGCGCCGGGCCGCCCGCTCGCGCGCCTTGAACGAACCGTCGCAGATGGCCGCCACCTGCGATCCGTCCGCCTCGGAAAAGCAGCGGGCCAGATTGGGGCCCCAATAGCCGTAACCGATGATGCCGATCCTGAGCATGGCCTGATCGCCCCTCCTTGAGGGCTCGGGTGGAGGCGTTGGAGCGGGTTTGTCTTTTGGGGATAGCGTCCGGGCGTGATCAGCGGTTCCGTTCCCGCACGTCGCCGATCACCCGCGCCGGGACGCCGGCGACGATAGCGTGGTCCGGCACATCGCCGGTCACCACCGCCCCGGCCCCGACCAGCGCGTGCACCCCGATGGTGACGCCGGCGACGATGGTGGCGTTGGAGCCGATGGAAGCGCCGCGCATAACGCGGGTGGGCACCACCGC
>DASPMK010000388.1:0-4970 GCA_035627075.1 Azospirillaceae bacterium | reverse complement strand
GATGTCCACGCCGCGGTCGACCACCACCTTGGTCAGGCGCGCGTGCCGGCCGATGTTGACCTGGGGCAGGATCACGCTCTCGTTCAATTCGCTGTATGAGTTCACGCGCACGCGGTTGAACAGCACCGATTGGCGCACCACCGACCCCGACACGATACACCCGGCCGACACCATGCTGTCCACCGCCATACCGCGGCGGTCGTCGCTGTCGAACACGAACTTCGCCGACGGAAGTTGTTCCTGGTAGGTGAAGATCGGCCAGTCGGGGTCGTAGAGGTCGAGGTGCGGCGTGACCGCCGTCAGGTCCAGGTTGGATTCCCAATAGGCGTCGATGGTGCCGACGTCGCGCCAGTAGGGTTCGGCGCCGGGGACGCTGTAGATGCAGCTTTCCGAGAAATTGTGGGCCACCACCTTGGCGCGGGGCACCAGATACGGGATGATGTCCTTGCCGAAATCGCGCGAGGAATGGGGGTCGGCCGCATCACGTTCAAGCTGGTCGAACAGGAACTTGGCGTTGAAGACGTAGATGCCCATGCTGGCCAGCGCCATGTCCGGCTTGCCCGGCATGGCGGGCGGATCGGCCGGCTTTTCCACGAAGTCGATGACGCGGTTGGTCTTGTCCACGTGCATCACGCCGAAGCCGGTGGCCTGCATCCGCGGCACCTCCACGCACGGCACCGTCAGGTCGGCGTCGTTGCCGCAATGCTGCAGCAGCATGGCGGCGTAATCCATCTTGTAGACGTGGTCGCCGGCCAGGATCAGCACGAACTCCGGGTCCATGGCCCGCAGGATGTCCAGGTTCTGGTAAATGGCGTCCGCCGTGCCCTGGTACCACTGGGTTTCGTCCACCCGCTGCTGGGCGGGCAGAAAGTCCACGAACTCGCCCACCTCGCCGCGCAGGAAGCTCCAGCCACGCTGAAGGTGGCGCAGCAGACTGTGCGACTTGTACTGGGTCAGGACGGCAATGCGGCGGAAGCCGGAATTGATGCAGTTGGACAGCGCGAAATCGATGATGCGGTACTTGCCGCCGAAATAAACGGCCGGTTTGGCCCGCCGGTCGGTGAGCTGCTTCAGCCGGCTGCCGCGCCCGCCCGCCAGCACCAGCGCCACCGCCCGCTTCGGGGCCCAGCGCAGTTCCTTCTGGTCGTACATGCCTTCGTCCTCCCGGTCGAGCCTTCTTGCCTGATAACAGTTTATAGCATGCACCCTCCTCCAACGCGGGGCCAGCCCTGCCGCAAAGTGCCGCAACCACCCGAAAGGCCGGGAAAAGTGCCGCCTGATTTATAGGCAACGTCACCGGACACCTCCTGGGAAACCCCACGGAAGCCGAAAAATCGCGCACAGCGCGCCCATCACGGCATGCATGCACACGAATTAGGCATTATTCGTGCTTCATAACTGTGCATATCCTACTTTTGGAGGATATGAGGCCACCGTTCCAGCCCGCAAAAGGGTTTCGCGGCAAGCCCCGGGCACGGCCCGCTGAATTCGGCACGCTTCTTGAATTGCTGATGGCAGCCCGTTCCGCCGTCGCGCCCAAGCAACAAGACGAGGAACGGAACGACATGAGCCGCTACGCTTCGATTAACCCGGGACATGCCGGTCGGGCCGGAGCGATAGGAGAAGAAAGAGGAGCGTCGATGAGCCGTCTGACTAAATTGGCTGCGCCGGTCGTGGCCGCACTTCTGGGCGTGGTTGGCATTGCGACCGGCGCCCTGGCACAGGAGGCCGCCGAGGCCGCCGCCGCCGCCGCCCCGGCCGTCGAGGTGAGCGCCGGCGATACCGCCTGGGTGCTGACCTCCACGGCCCTCGTGCTGATGATGACCATTCCGGGCCTGGCCCTGTTCTACGGCGGCATGGTCCGCAAGCTGAACGTGCTGGCCACCGTGATGCAGAGCTTCGCCATCACCTGTCTGGTGGGCGTGCTGTGGGTCGTGGTCGGCTACAGCCTCGCCTTCACCAACGGCAATGCCTACATCGGTGACCTGTCGCGCTTACTCCTGGCCGGCATGGACATGAGCGCCGCGCTGAGCCTGGGCGTGGGCCTCGACGCGCCGGTCGCCACCACGATCCCCGAGCCGGTGTTCGTGATGTTCCAGATGACCTTCGCGATCATCACCCCGGCGCTGATCACCGGCGCGTTCGCCGACCGCATGAAGTTCTCCAGCATGCTGGCCTTCATGACCCTGTGGTCGCTCATCGTCTATTCGCCGGTCGCCCATTGGGTGTGGCAGCCGAACGGCTTCCTGTTCAGCGACGGCGTGCTCGACTTCGCGGGCGGCACCGTGGTCCACATCAACGCGGGTATCGCCGGCCTGGTCACCTGCCTCGTGATCGGCAAGCGCAAGGGCTACCCGAACGAGTCGTTCATGCCGCACAACCTGGTGCTGAGCCTGATCGGCGCCTCGCTGCTGTGGATCGGCTGGTTCGGCTTCAACGCCGGTTCGGCGCTGGGTGCCAACGGCCGCGCCGGCATGGCCATGCTGGTCACCATGGTCGCCGCCGCCATGGCGGGCTTGGCGTGGATGTTCGTGGAGTGGGCCGCCAAGGGCAAGCCGTCGGTCCTGGGCATCATCTCGGGCGCGGTCGCCGGTCTGGTCGCCATCACCCCGGCCTCGGGCTTCGTCGACGCCACAGGCGCCCTGGTGATCGGTCTGGCCGCCGGTGTCGTGTGCTTCTGGAGCGCCACCAGCCTGAAGAAGATGATGGGCTACGACGACTCGCTGGACGCCTTCGGCGTACATGGGGTGGGCGGTCTGATCGGCGCTGTCCTGACCGGCGTGTTTGCCAAGGAATCGATCGGCGGTTCGGCCGCCATCGGCCTCCTGGAGGGCAATGGCGGGCAGGTGATGACGCAAATCTGGGGCATCGCCGCCACCATCATCTGGAGCACGGTCGCCACCTACGTCATCCTGAAGGTCGTGGACGTGGTGATCGGCCTGCGCGTGGACGAGGACGTGGAGCGCGACGGTCTGGATCTCGCCCTGCACGGCGAAGCGATCCACTAAGGCCCGCTCCTCCGACCAGCAGGTTGGGACTGAACGCCGCCGCCGGGCCTCCCGGCGGCGGTTTTCTTTTGGAAGGGCGGCCACACACTTTGTCGCACGAGCAAACGATCAAGATTGCTAGCATTCCGTGCATTTTAGGATAGTCTTCGCGAAAATTGATGATCGACCGCCCACGCGGCAAAAGCCCTGTGCCGATCACCATAATAGTAAAGACGTCAAGAAATGCAGGCCGCCAAGACGCAAACAGACGCCAAGCTTTGCCGGATCGAGGAGAGGGATCGCTTCGTCGGCTTTGCCTTCGCCGGGGCCGATCTCCTTCTGGAGGTCACCGCCGACGGACGGATTGTCATGGCAATTGGCGCACGCTGCCATCTTATCGAAGGTGACATCCGGGGATTTAACGGACGCAATCTGTTCGACCTCGTCTCGCCGCCGGAACGCGAATACGCCCGCCGCCTGTTGGACCGCGCCGCGCGCAAGAACCGCATCCGCCCGGCCTGGGTCACCTTCCGCACCCACGACGGCCGCGAATTTTCCGCGCTTTTAGGGGCGTGCCGCGTTCCGTCCAACCCCAATACGGTTTCCCTGTCCTTCCTGATCGCCCCACCGCCGCGCAACGCCGAGGGAACGGACAAGGCCGGCGGCCTCCTGTCGCAGAACGCCTTCGTCCAAAATCTCGAAACACGGCTGGAGCAGGCCCAGCGCAGCGGCCTGGACCAGCAGGTCACGTTGCTGATGATCGACGGCCTGGAGACCGCGATGCAAAGCCTGACCGGCCAGCAGGGCGAAGACATCCAGCGCGGCCTCGACGCCTACCTGAAGGCGGTATCGGCCGATGGCCAGAGCGCTGCCAAACTGTCCAGCGACCGCTTCGGCCTGATCCATTCCGGCGACATCTCCAGTGCCGAGATCGAGCAGGACGTGGCCAAGATCCTGGAGGCCAACCACGCCACGGCGCTGGCGTTGGGCGTCAAGTCATGGGCGGTCGACGTGTCGAATTCCCAGCTGTCGCCGGGCGACGCCGCCCGCGCGCTGGTTTACACCATCCAGTCCTTCTCCCAGGGAATCGAAGGTGGCGGCAACCTGGACGAAAATGGGCGGCAGGTGCTCGCCGGCACCATGGAGAAAATCGCGCGTCTGCGCCGCACCATCAACAAGCGCGAATTCTTCATCGTTTTCCAGCCGATCATCAACCTGGCCACCGGCAAACTGCACCATCTGGAGGCGCTGACCCGGTTCGAGGCGTTCAAATCGCCGGCCGATTTCATCATGTTCGCCGAACAGGCCAACATGATCTACGATTTCGACATGATGTTCGCCCGGCGCGTACTGGAAATGCTGGAGCATTACCGCAACCTGCCGAACGTCAGCCATCTGCCGGACGTGGCCATCAACATGTCGGCCAAAACCCTGAAGAACACGCTGTTCCTGCCGCAGTTCAAGTCGATCGTCAGCGCCTATGACACCGTGTCCGACAAGGTGCTGATCGAGGTGACCGAAACGGTCAACATCACCGACTTTACCAAGATGAATGAAACGTTGCAGGAACTTCGGCGCATGGGCTTCCGCGTCTGTCTCGACGATGTCGGGGCCGGCTCCACGTCGTTCCAGACGCTCTACCAGCTTCCTGTTGATTACGCCAAGATCGACGGCCAGTTCGTGCGCAGCGCGCTGAACGGCGAGCGCGACCGCACCATGCTGAACCTGCTGGTGGACACCTGCCGCCAGCTCGGCTTCGCCATCGTCGGCGAACAGGTGGAGGACGAAGCCCAGGCCGAGATCTTGCGCAATCTCGGTGTCGAGTACGGCCAAGGCTATCTCTTCGGCAAACCGATTCGCGAGTTCGAAACCTTCTGCCGCTGAGAGCCTGTCCGGGAACAATCACCGCCCTATCAGGAGGTTGCTTTATGTCGTCCTGCGCGGGCTTGCCCCGCGTCTCCGCGCCGGACGGGCGGTATCATA
>DASPMK010000387.1:0-17689 GCA_035627075.1 Azospirillaceae bacterium | reverse complement strand
GAAGCGATCAAGGAGCGGGTGGCGGCGGCCGGCATCGTCGGCCTGGGCGGTGCCACTTTCCCATCGGCGGTCAAACTGGGGCTGGGCACGCGGCTCAAGCTTGAGTTCCTGGCGCTCAACGGTGCCGAGTGCGAACCGTACCTGGCCTGTGACGACCGGGTGATGCGCGAACACGCCGGCGAGGTGATCGACGGTGCCCGCATCATGGCCCGCGCGCTGGGCACACCGCGCGTGGTCATCGGCATCGAGGAGAACAAGCCCCAGGCCGTTGCCGCCATGACCAAGGCCGCATCCACCTTCCCCGACGTTTCCGTCGTCGCGGTGCCGGTACAGTACCCGATGGGGTCGGAGCGGCATCTGGTCCAGGCGCTGACCGGCCGCGAGACGCCGGCGCGCAAGCTGACCGCCGACATCGGCGTGGTCGTTCACAACGTCGCCACCGCCCGTGCCGTGCATCACGCCGTGCGCTTCGGCCGACCATTGGTGTCGCGGGTGGTCACCATCAGCGGAGGCGCGGTGGCCGAGCCCAAGAACGTCGAGGTACCGCTGGGCACCAAGGTGGCCGAACTGATCGAGTTCTGCGGCGGTCTGGTCGAAAAGCCCAAGCGCGTCATCTCCGGCGGCCCAATGATGGGGCAGCCGCTGCCGTCCCTCGATGTGCCGGTGGTCAAGGGGACCTCGGGCATCCTGGCGCTGACGGCGGCGGAGGCCAATGAACACCCCACGCAGCCCTGCATTCGTTGCGGCACCTGCGTCACCATTTGCCCCTGCGGTCTGGTGCCGGTCGAGATGGCCGCCTTCATCCGCAGGGACAACCTGGACGGCGCCGCCCGCTCAGGCGTGATGGACTGCTTCTCATGCGGCAGTTGCTCCTACGTCTGCCCGTCGCATGTCCCCCTGGTCCATTACTTCAACTACGCCAAAGGGCGCCTCAACGCCCTCGACCGCGAGAACCGCAAGCGCGAGCGTACCGCTGCCCTGGTCGAGGCACGTAACGCCCGCCTCGAACGGATCGCCGAGGCCAAGCGCGCCGCCGCCGCCCGTGAGGCGGAACTCGAGTCCTCCGCCGACAGCAAGGTGAACGCATGACCGCCTACACCACCTACACCGATAAGAGCGGGCCGTTCACCCACGCGCCGACCAGTGTCCAGGAAACCATGACCCTGGTGATGGTGGCGCTGGTACCGGCCTCGCTGTTTGACGCCTGGCTGTTCGGCTGGCCCGCCGTCTTCATGTTCATCTTTACCATCGGTGCCTGTCTGGGACTGGAAGCCGCCTGCCTCAAGCTTGCAGGTAAGCCGTTGCAGGCGAGCCTGAGCGACGGTTCGGCGGTATTGACCGGCTGGCTGCTGGCGATGAGCTTGCCTCCCTGGACGCCCTGGTGGGTCTGCCTGATCGCCGCCATCTTCGCCATCTGCCTTGCCAAGCATGTCTATGGCGGCTTGGGTCAGAACGTTTTCAATCCCGCCATGGTCGGCCGAGTCGCCGTGCTGGTGTCATTTCCGGTGCAGATGACCGCCTTCGTGGCGCCCGCGCCGATGTTCTCGGCCGACGCACCGGGGTTCATCGAGAGCCTGGGCATCATCTTCGCCAACGGGACCGGCCTGGACGATGTCAGCGCCGCCTCGGCGCTCGGCCACATCAAGACCGAACTGTCGCGCGGCATTCCCGTCGACCAGTCGCTGGCCGACGTCCCCGGCCTGCTGGACATGGCCTTGGGCGCCCATGCGGGTAGCTTCGGCGAGACGTCGGCCGTGCTGATCCTGGCGGGCGGGCTGTACTTGCTGGCCCGGCGTGTCATCTCCTGGCATATCCCGGTGGCGGTGATGGGTACGCTCTTCCTGCTGGGGACCGTGTTCAGCGCCATCGATCCCGGACGCTTCACCAGTGGTCTGTTTCATCTGACGTCGGGAGCCACGTTCCTCGGCGCCTTCTTCATCGCCACCGACTATGTCACCTCACCGGTGTCCAAGCACGGTCAACTGGTCTATGGCATCGGCATCGGCCTTTTGACCTGGGTGATCCGCACCTTCGCTGGCTACCCCGAGGGCATGGCGTTCGCGGTCCTGCTGATGAACTCGCTGACCCCGATCATTGACCACCACATCCGCCCGCGGCCGTTCGGCCGCACCCGCAAAGGCGAACCGTTGCCGTTGCCGCAGGGGGAAAAATGAACCCGTCGAGCACACTGAACCAAGGCACGATGGTCCACGCGCTGGTGCTGGCCGCGTTTTGCACCGGCTTCGGCCTGATGCTGGCTGTCACCGACCTCGTCACCAAAGAGGACATCTCGGTGCGCGCGGTCGAGGATCTGCAAAGCTCGCTGACCCAAGTGATCCCGGCCGATATCCACGACAATAATCTGGCCACGGACACCATTGTCGTGAAGGACGACACCGGCCGGGACGTGAAAGTTTACCGTGCGCTGAAGGCCGGCAAGCTGACAGGCGTCGCCTATGAGGTCCTTGGCACGGGCTATGCGGGCGAAATCCGCCTTATCCTCGGCGTCGATGCAGAAGGGCGTATTCTCGGCGTCCGGGCGACCATGTACAAGGAAACGCCCGGCTTGGGCGACAAGATCGACACCAAGAAGAGCGACTGGATTACCCGTTTCACCGGCCTGTCACTGGGCTCCCCGCCCAAAGAGAAATGGAAGGTAAAGAAGGACGGCGGCCAGTTTGACCAGTTTGCGGGCGCCACCATCACGCCACGTGGCGTGGTTGCCGCCATCCGCAACGGCTTGGAATTCTTTGCCGCGCACAAGACCCAAATGGCGGAGATACGGTGATGGCGACTAGTTATCGGACAATCATCCGCGACGGCCTGTGGGAAAACAACGGCGTCCTCTGCCAGATGCTGGGCATGTGCCCGACGATGGCGATGACCACCAGCGCCACCAATGGGTTGGGCATGGGACTGGCGACGGCCTTTGTGATGGCCACCGCCAACCTGCAAATCGCCGCCTTGCGCGGTTTCATCACTCAGGAAGTGCGCATCCCCGTCTACATCCTGATCATCGCCACCATGGTCAGCGTGGTCGACCTGACCATGAACGCCTGGATGCACGAACTATACAAGGTGTTGGGCTTGTTCATTCCGCTGATTGTGTCCAACTGCCTGCCGCTGGGCCGCGCGGAAGTTTACGCCGCGAGGGAGCCGGTGCTGCCGTCCTTTATGGATGGCCTGTTCATGGGGCTGGGCTTCACCCTGGCATTGACGGTGATCGGGGCCATGCGCGAGATCACCGGCTCCGGCACCCTGTTCGCCGACGCCTCGCTGTTGCTGGGGCCAGCCTTTAAGTTCATGGAAATGCAAATTCTTCCCGCCGACAGCGGGGTGCTGGTCGCCATCCTGCCGCCGGGCGGCTTCCTCGCTACCGGCCTTTTGATTGCCTGCAAGCGCATTCTGGATATTCGGGCGGGCAAGCCGATCCCTACCGGTCCGGCTGGCCACTGCGTGTAAGGGAGGGTTTCATGAAGATCGGAGTCGTCTACGCTCTGTCTCAACGACAGACATGGCTGACCACGGAGGTGCCGGAGGGTGCTACCGTACGGCAGGCCATCGAGCGCTCGGGTATCTTGGGCCAGTTCCCGGATATCGACCTAACTCGCCAACGGGTAGGAATATACGGCAAGTTCGCGTCCCTTGATGCTGTCGTGGAAGACGGTGCCCGCATCGAAATCTACCGCTCGATTATTGCCGATCCCGCAACAGTCCGCCGGCGCGGTCAGCAAAACTAAGGGTGCCGGTCAGGTCCGGCTGCAACGGCTCTTGCTGCCTCGGACGCACTTGGGCCACGCCCCCTCCATGGTGATTTGGAGGGGGGCGGATGCAATTCTAGCGCGGGGGCTTATACCCGTTTCAGAAAGTTCTGACCGCCGGTCAGAACTTTCTGAACCTTCAAACGCTGGGCGCGGCCATCCGGCCGCTTGGCTTCGCGCCCACGAGGGTGCGGGGCCGCGGTCGCGGACCTATACCAAGTTCAGAAGGGAGAACTTTCTGAACTTGGTATTATAGCTGCAGCTCCAGGTGGTGAAACAGGCTTCTAAGGTTACCGGAAGGGAGAGCGCGGGAGTATCGCCAATGAGGCGAGAGCACAAAGCTCTTCCGCCACGCCTGTTCGCGGCCATACAGGATGATGTCGTCCCAACCCTCGGTCAGGCCGGCAACGGGCTGGTGCCGAGCGGGACGGAGACGAAAAAATGGTAGAGGTGGAGCATGTCGTTTTAACGCTTGTGCCACGTCGTCAGGGTTTGTCGTTCCCGCGTGGTGCCGGTGATGATCAGAGTTTGGGTGCGGTCGTACTCGGCGTTGCGGTGGACGCCCTGGACCAGCAGGCCGTCGGTGATGCCGGTGGCGCAGAAGAAGACCTTTTCCGAGGTCACCAGTTCCTCGGCCCGATACCAGCGGGAGGTGTCCAGCCCGGCCTCGGCGACGGCGCGCTTCTCGTCGTCCTTTTGCGGGTCGAGGCGCCCGAGGAATTCGCCGCCCAAGCCACGAATAGCGCAGGCCGAGATGATGCCCTCGGGTGTGCCGCCGGTGCCGACGAGGCAGTCGATCTCCGACTCCGGATCGGCAGCCAGCAGTGCTCCGGCGATGTCGCCCGCCGAATAGAGCGCCACGCGGGCGCCGGTCTTGTTGATACGGGCCACCAGATTCTCGTGGCGCGGCTTGTCCAGCACGTAGGCACGCAGCTCGCGGATCGGCTTGCCCAGTTCGCGGGAGAGGATGCGTAGTTTCTCCTCGATGGGGCTGTCGGGGTCGATCTTGCCCTTCACCGCCGGGGGGCCGGCGAATTTTTCCATATAGAAGGCAGGGCCGGGGTTCATCATGCTGCCACGCGGCGCCATGGCGATCACCGCCAGCGAATTACTGAGGCCTGAGGCGAGATAGGTGGTGCCTTCCACCGGATCGACGGCGATGTCGAACTTGGGCGCGTGGCTGGGGTCGCCGATCTGCTCGCCGTTGTAGAGCTCAGGAGCCTCGTCCTTGGCGCCCTCGCCGATCACCACCACTCCGTCGATGGGCAGCAGGTTCAGCTCGGCGCGCATGGCCTCGACGGCGGCATGGTCTCCGGCGTTCTTGTCGCCCATGCCGATCCATTCGTACGCCGCCCGCGCCGCCGCCTCGGTGATAACGCGCAGGCCGTAGGAGAACAGGGGAAGGTCGGGAGAATGCACGCTCATGATGGACTGACAACCCGGATGACGTTCGTATGCTGATAACAACGAAAATCGGCCGGTTCGCCTTGCCCCGCAAGCGAAATCCGCTGGCACACGAAGCCGTTGAAAAGCGAGGGCGGCTGTGGTGAGTTTCCGGGTATCGTCCCTTGGGCCATCGCTCCTTGGAAACGAAACAAACATCCAGGTTAGGGGGAAGCTGCCACCATGAGCCAGTTCAAGACCATCGACGACCTCGACGTGACCGGCAAGACCGTGTTGGTCCGCGCCGATCTCAACGTGCCGATGCAGGACGGCAAGGTTTCCGACACCACCCGCCTCGACCGGCTGGCGCCGACCCTTACCGAGTTGATGTCCAAGGGCGCCAAAGTGGTAGTGCTCTCGCACTTCGGCCGTCCCAAAGGCGGCCCGGACGAGAAGAACTCGTTGAAGCAGATCGTGCCGGCCCTGGAAAAGGCCGTGGGCAAGCCGGTGGTGTTCGGCGACGACTGCATCGGCCCGCACGCCAAGACCGCCATCAACCAGGCCTCGGCCGGCGGTATCGTGCTGTTGGAGAACCTGCGCTTCCACGCCGAGGAAGAGAAAAACGACATCGGCTTCGCCAAGGCGCTGGCGGAGTTGGGCGACATCTACATCAACGATGCCTTCAGCGTGTCGCACCGCGCCCATGCCTCGGTCGAGGCGGTCGCACACTTCCTGCCCAAGGCCGCCGGCCGCCTGATGCAGGCCGAACTGGTGGCGCTGAACAAGGCGCTGGAAGCGCCGGTGCGCCCGGTTGCCGCCGTGGTGGGGGGGGCCAAGATTTCCACCAAGTTGGAGCTTCTCGGCAATCTCGTCGCCAAGGTGGACGTACTGGTGCTGGGCGGCGGCATGGCCAACACTTTCTTGTACGCGGACGGCGTCAACGTCGGCAAGTCGCTGTGCGAGGCCGACATGGCTGATCAGGCCCGTGCCATCGCCGCCAAGGCCAAGGAGAAAGGCTGCGAGCTGGTGCTGCCCAAGGACGGCGTGGTCGCCCGCGAGTTCAAGGCCGGTGCCGCCAATGAGACGGTGGCCATCGACGCCCTGCCGGTCGACGCCATGATGCTGGACGTCGGTCCGAAGTCCATCGCCCACATCGTCGAGAGGCTGAAGGGCTGCAAGACGGTGGTGTGGAACGGCCCATTGGGCGCCTTCGAGATCGAGCCGTTCGACGCCGGCACCAACGCCGTGGCCCGTGCCGTGGCCGAGTTGACCAAGAGCGGCGCCGTGCTGTCGGTGGCCGGTGGCGGCGATACCGTGGCGGCGCTGGTCCATGCCGGGGCGGAGGACGCCTTCACCTATGTCTCGGCCGCTGGCGGCGCCTTCCTGGAATGGCTGGAAGGCAAGGAATTGCCGGGCGTGGCTGCGCTGATGCCGCGCTGAGCGGATCGGTTGTTAGGGAAAAAGCCGGCACGACGAGAGACGCGCCGGCCTTTTTCCTGAGCTTGACTATAAGCGTTCTGTCGACGGTCTGGCGGACATCTTGTTTAGACCGTAGGGTCGATCCGGTTGCAAACGAAAGACTTTTGATTGCCGCCCCTCTACTCTACGGCAACATCCGCCATGGCGGCCTTCATACCTTTTTCCTGAAGGGAGGCAAGGTGGTGGGCCGTCCGCTGGGCAAGCCCGGGGATACGGGTCAGGTCCTCGCCCCACAGCCGGGCGTCGGCCAGCACCGCATCGACCAGCGCGCGCGGGTCATCGGCATGGGCGGCCCACGCGGCGCCGAGCGCGGCGATCACCTCGGCGCTGTCGCGGATGGGGTAGGCCCCGGCATCGCGCGTGCCGGTGTACTCGCCGTTCACCATCGTGCCACGATAGAAGCGCAGCAGGGCGGCCAAAGAGAAGGATAGTCCGTCGGGGGCCTCGCCGTGGCGCGCCACCCAGTCCTTCAGGCTCGGCAGCACGCGGACCTGCCACTTGGAGACCGAGTTCAGCGTGATGGAGATCAACTCGTGCCGGATGTACGGGTTGCCGAAACGCTCCATGATGGTGGCGGCGTACTGCTGGCGTTCCGCCTCGGGCAGCGGGACGAACGGCACGATCTCCTGGAACATTACCTTGTTCAGGTACGCGGCCACCGTGGCGTCGTCCATCATCGCCTTCACGGTGTCAAGCCCGGCGCCATAGGCTGCCAACGCGCTGGCGGTGTGTGCGCCGTTCAGGATGCGCACCTTGCGGGTGCGGTAGGGCTGGAGGTCGTCGGTCCACACCACATTCAGCCCGGCCTTGTGCAGCGGGAATTCGTCGGCGAGGTGCGCCGGGCCTTCGATCACCCAGACGTGGAACGGCTCGCCGGCCACGGCCAGCGTATCCTGATAGCCCCAGCGGGCGAACAGGGAAGCTGCCTCATCCTTGGGATAGCCGGGGACGATGCGGTCCACCAGGGTGTTCAGGAAGTGGTTGTGCGCCGCCACCCAGGTGGCGAAGCCGGGCTCCAGGCCCCAACGCTTGGCGTGCGCCAGCACGATGCGCTTGAGATTGGCGCCGTTCGCCTCGATCAGTTCGCAGGGCAGGAACACGAGGCCGCTTTCCGGGGTGCCGCCGAGCGCCCGGTAGCGGGCGTGCAGCAGGGCCGCGACCTTGGCCGGGAAGCTGTTCTGGCAGACGCCGGGGGTGTAGGGCTCCTCGGTGTCGGCGATGCCGGCCTCGGTGGTGTTGGAGATGAAGAAGCGCAGCGCCGGGGAGGTCGCGTGGGCGGTCACCCGGTCCCACTCGGCATAGGGGTTGAGCGCGTCGGACACGCAGCTCACCACACGGCGGGCCTCTACCTCCCGGCCGTTCTCGATGCCGCGCAGCAGGACGGTGTAGAGGTTGTCTTGCGCCTTCAGCAATTTGGCGATGCCCCCGTCGAGCGGCTGGACAACGGCGACGCCGGCTTTCAGCAGCCCTTTGCCATTGGCGACATCCACCATCCAATCGACGAAGCCGCGCAGGAAGTTTCCGTCGCCGATCTGAAGGACGGTCACGGGGTGAACCGGCGCACCGGCGGTGTGCGCCACGCCGAGGTCGGCAAGCCGTTCGCGGGACAGGGAGAGCATACGGTCGGTCCTCTTCTAGCACGGGGCGTTACGCCAACGGCGGCGCAATAACATATACTAGTATACTAGTTGGCGCCGCCGTCAAGTGCCCGCCGCTCCTGTCCGGAAGTTCACCCCTGGAAACGCGGCTTCAACAAAGGCGCCGGCTGTGAAGCCGTCGCGTCGAGAGGAAGCAGGCGCTGCAAGGCCGCGACGTAGTGCTGGAGCGCCTCGCGCCCCTCGGGCGTCAGGGAGTAGCAGGATTGCGGCCTGCCTTCCCCGGCATCCTTGCGCACGGCGACATAGCCGGCCGCGATCAGCTTCTTGAGATGGGAGTCGAGATTGCCGTCCGACACCTCCAGGCGCCGTTTCAACTCGTTGAAGGTCGCCTCGCCGCAGCCCGCCAGAAAGGCGGCGAGCTGCGTGCGCAGGGGCTGATGGAGGATGGGGTCGAGGACGTCCAACGGTGTCACTGCCCTTATGGCTTGAGGTCGAAACGCGCCGACATGGTGCCCGGCGCCTTGCCGTCGGTTTCGCCGGGCAGGGTGATCAGGAAATCGTTGTCCATTACGCGGTCGCCGTTCTGCCAGATCTTGCCGTCGAAGCTGACCCACTGCTGATAAACATAGATGTCGCGCTTGACCGCCACGTCCATGCTGGCCTGCGCGGGCTTTTCCAGCAGCGAACCGTTCACCGAGGCAACCACCGGCAGCGCCGCGCCGGCCGGATAGTGCAGGACAAACTTGCTGCCGGCCGGCGCCGGGCTGCCGTAGCGGACTACCGGAACCTTCGCCATTTCGTCGGCGCTGGGCGGGATACCGGCGCAGGCACCGAGGCTCAGGGCAGACACAATAAGGGCGGCAAGCGGCATGCGCTTCATGACAATCTCCTATGAATGAAGGATGTGGATTAGGGATAGGCCGGCGGTCAACGCCGCTGTGCGGCCTTGATTTCGGTTTCCAAAGTAGCGTGGACGACCGGCCCCTGCCCTGGCGTCAGGGTGGCCTTGATGGCGGGAATGCGGATCAGCAGCGCCTCGTTGGCCGTGGCCCAGGACTCGCCGAGGAAGCGGACGCTGCCGGTCGGCGTGCCGTCCGCCGTCACCACCTCCAGCGGCGCGGCGAGAGTGAGCGGAAAAACGATGCGGGAATTGCGAAAGGCGGTTCCGGTGACCTCGATCTCAACCGGCACCGATGTTCCGGCGGGGATGGCGACAATGCGGTCGCCGGCAGGCGCCTCCTTGCGGAAAGCGTCCAGGGAGATGGTCGCCATATCGGACGCAACGGCCGGGCGGGTGCTGACGTGGGCGGCCAGCGGTACGCCGAGCACGACCAGCATCCACGCTGCCGACTGCATCGCGCGGTGCCACGACGGGCGCGCCCGTCCACGGTCCAGCATCGCCGCCAGCAGCGGCAATCCCAGGCCCATGACCGACGCCGCGATCCAGCGCATCGTCTCGAAATCCAGCCGGTAGCAGAGGCTGACGGTTCCGGTGGCGATGACCAGCGCGCCGATCCATTCCAGCAGTTCCTCGGAAAACAGGCCGTGCACGTAGAGCCCCAGCCCGATCAGCACGAGCCAGGCGGCGCACAGCATGTAGCCGCCGCCGAAGAAGAAGGTGGCGAAGGTCAGCAGCGTCCCGATCGCCATCAGCAGCCACCAGACTTTCAGCACCTGCCGGTGGATGAAGGACCACGCCTCGTCGCGCACCCGCTTGGCGTGGCGGGTAAGATGCCAGTCCAGCGCGCCCACGCCGCCCAGAACCAGCGTCAGAAGCGCCAGCCACGCCAGGGCGCGGCGCTCAAGGACCGGAAACTGGTCTTCGGTCAGGATGCTGTCGCCGAACAGCATCAGGGCGCCGCCGGCCACACCCCAGAGAACCAGGGTGTGACGCTCGATACGCAGGCTGCGGTGCCCTGCGGAGAGCATGGAGTGGATGGCGACGATCTGCTGGGCAACGCTGTCGGACATGGGCGGTCACTCACTCTGTGATGCAGAGTGAGTATACTCTGTATCGCAGAGTGTCAACGCCCTTGTTTGCGCGCTCCGGCTTTCGGATCGCGCGGTATTACCCCGCCAGGGCGGCGGCTTCGCGGGCCAGTTGCTCGATCTCGGTCCAGCGCCGCTCCCTGACCGCGTCGGCTGGGGTCAGCCAGGTGCCGCCCAGGGCGAAGACGTTGGGCACGGACAGAATCTCGCGCACGGTTTCCGCCTTGATGCCGCCGGTCGGGCAGAAGCGCACATCCGGCAGCAGCGGCGCCATGCCCTTGAGCGCCGGGGCGCCGCCGTTGAGCATGGCCGGGAAGAACTTCAGCTCGCGAAAGCCGTGCTCCCAGGCAATCAGCGCCTCCGACACCGTGGCGATGCCGGGCAGGTAGGGCAGGCCGGTGGCGTTCGCGGCATCCGCCAGCCGGTCGGTCAGGCCGGGGCTGACCAGGAAACGGGCGCCGGCATCCCGCGCCTGGGCGAAGTGCTCGGGCCGTGTCAGGGTGCCGAGACCGACCAGGGCGCCCGGCACCTGGGCGGCGATCGCCTCGGCGCAGGCCAGCGCCGCCGGGGTGCGCATCGTGACCTCCAGCGTCCGCAGGCCGCCGGCCACCAGCGCCTGGGCCAGCGGCACCGCCGTGGCCACGTCGTCGAGCACCAGCACCGGGATAAGGCGCGGGCCGGACAGGGTCGGTTCGAGGGGCGGAACGGGCATGATCGGAACTCCTAGTCGCGGTTCCCGGCGGTGCGGGAGAAGTAGAGCGGGGCGGCGTGGCGGACGTCGTCGATGGTCAGGCGCAGTCCATCGAGATGATCGACCAGCGACCGTTCAGCCCGATCCGGGGCATGGCTGGCGATGGCCTCGACAATGGCCTCGTGTTCGGCGATGACGGTCGCGATGCGTCCGGGCACCGGCAGCGTCAGGCGCCGGCAGCGGTCCACCTGCACCTTGACCTGCTGGGTGACGGTCCAGAAGCCGGGGTAGCCGGCGATCTCGGCAAGCAGGGCGTGGAAGGTTTCGTCAGCCTGATGAAACCCTTCCTCGTCGTGCGCCGCGTCCACCTCGCGCTGGCGTTCCAGGCAGGCGTGAAGTTGGGCGATCTGACTGCGCGTGGCGCGCTCGGCGGCAAGGCGCACCGTGGTCTTTTCCAGCGCCTTGCGGATTTCGCTGGCTCCGGACAGGGCGTCGAGCGGGATGCGCGAGACGAAGGTGCCGGACTGCGGAAAGATCTCGATCAGCCCCTCGTCGGCCAGCTTCAGCACGGCCTCGCGCACCGGGGTGCGGCTGACGCCGAACGCCTCGGCGATCTGTTTCTCGGAAACCGGCTCGCCCGGTTTGCGGCGCAAGGAGACGATCTCCTGGCGCAAGTCGCGGTGGATGGCGGAAGCCGCCGTGGAGCGGGTGCGGGGTGTCATGACATCGCCTCGCGCGGGATGATGGCGCCACGGTGCTGGATGACGACGGCAGCCAGCCGATGGGCGGCCCGCGCCGCGTCCACCGGGCTGTGCCCGGCCAGCCGCGCGGCCAGATAGCCGGCGCTGAAGCTGTCCCCCGCCGCCGTGGTGTCCACCACCATCGGCACACGCTCGGCCGGGACGGTGATGTCCGGACCCGGACCGCTGACGATACAACCGGGAGCTTCCAGCTTGAGGAGGATTTCCGGCACACCGGCCGCGCGCACGCGATCCAGCACCGCTTCGGCATTCACATCATCGTACAGATCGCGCAGGTCGGTGACGCCGGGCAGCGCGATGTCGGTGCGCAGCAGCATCTGGTCATAGGCCCGTCGCGCCGTCTCCCGATCCGGCCACAGGCGCGGGCGCCAATTGGTGTCGAAGGCGACACGGCCGCCGCGCCGGCGCACACGGTCCAGCAGGTCGAACAGCGCCGCGCGCCCCCGCTCCCCCCAAATGGCCAAGCTGATGCCCGACAGGTACAGCAGGTCGTAGCCTTCCAACGCGGCGAGCAGCGCCGGTGACTCCGGCAGGATGAAGAGATCGCGGGCCGGGGCCGAATCCCGCCAGTAAAGGAAGCGCCGCTCGCCGGCCGCGTCGGTCTCGATCATGTAGAGGCCGGGCAGCCGGCCGGAGACGCGCAGCACGTGCCCGGTGCCGACCCCTTCGGCCTTCCAGGCGGTGATCATGGCGCCGCTGTGCGGATCGTCGCCAAGGGCGGTGACGTAGTCCACCGACGTGCCGAGACGGGCGAGATAGACGGCGGTGTTCAGCGTATCGCCGCCGAACCCCATGGTGAGCGAGCCGTCGGGGCGGCGGAAAAGCTCGATCATGCATTCGCCCAAGGCGGCAACCCGGTGCTTGGAAGTACCCATCGCTCGTGCCTCGTCGCTGAGATTTATACTAGTATATCAATATTTGCCGCGAAAGCCAGCGCGAAGCCGCTCCCGATGAGCGGTGTAAAGACCGCTGGCGGCGATCACGGCGGCACCGACGAAGGTCCATCTATCCGGCACGGCGGCGAAAACCAGATAGCCGAGGCCGGCGGACCAGATGAGCTGGATGTAGGAAAAGGGCGCCAGCACCGAGGCATCGCCATGGCGATAGGCCAGGATCAGCAGCCACTGGCCCACGGTCGAAACGACGCCGATCAGCAGGCCCAGCGCGATTTCGGTGGTTGTCGGCCTCACCGCATCGAAAGGAAGCAGTATGCTGATCGCCACGAAGCCGGTCAGGGCGGTCCAGATCAGCGTAGTAACCGGGTGTTCCGTCCCGGCCATCCGGCGCGTGATGACCATGCCGCAGGCCCAACTCATGGCCGACAGGATCGGGAAGACCGATGCCGCCTGGAAGGCGCCGCTGCCCGGTCGGATGACGATCAACACGCCGATCAGGCCGACCGCCACCGCCGCCCAACGCCGGACGCCGACTCTTTCGCCCAGCAGCGGGATCGACAGGGCGGTGACGAAGGCGGGCGAGACGTAGCTCATCGCCGCCGCCTCGGCCATCGGCAGGTAGCGCATGCCGAGAATGAAGAACAGCGCCGATCCCAGCATGCCGAGGCCGCGCAGAATCTGGAGTCCGGGCTGGCGCGTGCGCACCACCGCCGGTCCGCCGCGCAGGATCAGCGGCAAGACGAGAAGGGAGAAGCCGACATAGCGCAGCCAGGCGATCTCGATGGCTGGCAGGGTCTGATTCAGGTACTTCGCTACGGCATCGGAGCAGGAGAGAAAGGCCATGGCGACGACGACCAGGATGATCCCGCGGATGGGGTCCTCCCGGGTGGCGGGCGTGGCGGTGGTGACCGTGCTCATCGCGCCCTGTCCCGCCGGTAGATGAACCAGTAGACCGCGCCTACCAGCACGGCACCGCCGATCCAGTTGCCCAGCGTCACCGCAGCGAGATTAAGGAGGAAATGGCCGGTATCGATGGGGGGGAAGCTCCGCCCCAACTCGGCCCAGAAGGTGTCCGGCGCGCCCCATTCTATCAGCAGACCGAGCGGGATGAAGTACATGTTCGCCACGCAGTGCTCGAAGCCGGCGGCGACGAAGGCGCTGACCGGAAAGACGACGGCAAGAATCTTGTCGCCGACGCCGCGCGCCCCCAGCGCCAGCCACACCGCCAGACAGACCAGCACGTTGCACAGGATGCCCAGGAAGAACGCCTGGGTGACCGGCAGGCCGCTCTTGACCGTGGCGAAGTACAGCGCCGTGGCGCCCACCGTGCCGTGCCCGAAGGTGTACTGCCCGGACAGGAACACCAGCACCGCCGTACCAAGCGCACCGACGAAGTTGCCGATCCACACCAGCGTCCACACCCGCAACATCCGCCGTGCGGTCAACCGGCCGCTGGCCCAGGCCATCACCATCAGCGCATCGCCGGTGAACAGCTGCGCGCCGCCCACGATCACCAGCACCAGACCCAGCGAGAACACCAGCCCGCCCAAAAGCCGCGTCACGCCGTAGGGCAACAGATTCTCGGCTCCCGACATCGCGACGGTGGCGAACAGCCCGCCCAGCGCCACGAAGGCCCCGGCCAGAACCGCCAGCGCGAACAGCGTCGCCGTATCGGTGTGGGCCTTCTTGACGCCCAGTTCCTCGGCGGCGAGCGCGATGGCATCGGGCAGGCGCGCGTCCAGGCTCGGCGGCAGTGGATGGGTATCCATCACGGGCATCCTTTTACGCCACCCACAGGCCATGCGCCCGGAAGCGGTCGCGCACCCGGTCGGTCTGTTCGAGCGAGGGCGGCTCGGTATCGGCCAGGGTGTACGCCACGCCGAGCGAACGCCACTTGAACTCGCCCAGCTTATGAAACGGCAGCACGTCCACCCGCTCGACCACGCCGAGGCCGGCGGCGAACTCGGCCAGTGCGTCGATTTCCTTGAGATCGTCGGTCAGGCCCGGCACCAGCACGTAGCGCAGCCAGATCGTCTTGCCCATCTGCGACAGCCGCTCGGCGAATTCCAGGGTCGGGCGCAGCGGCACGCCGGTCAGGGCACGATAGGTGCTTTCCTTGAACGCCTTGATGTCCAGCAGCACCAGATCGACGTCGGCCAGCAGATAGTCGTCGGCGTGGTCGCCCAGGAAGCCGGAGGTGTCCAGAGCGGTGTGCAGGCCCAGCCCCTTGGCCCCGCGCAGGATCGCCGCGCAGAACTCCGGCTGCACCAGCGGCTCGCCGCCGCTGATCGTTACCCCGCCGTTGGCTTTCTTCAGAAAGGTGGCGTAGTTGGCGATGTCGGCGACGATCTCGGGCGAGAATTCCGGCGTGCCGTCGTGCATGTGCCGGGTGTCGGGGTTGTGGCAGTACCGGCAACGCAGGGGGCAGCCGGCCAGGAACAGCACGTAGCGGATGCCCGGCCCGTCCGCCGTGCCGCCGGTTTCCACCGAATGGACCCAGCCCCGAACCGCCCCCGAAGGGGCGGGGGCTTGGGATGCGCTAGTGCAGGGCATGGAAGGTCCGGGAAATGACGTCGAGCTGCTGCTCGCGCGTCAGCTTGACGAAGTTCACCGCATAGCCCGACACCCGGATGGTCAACTGCGGGTAAAGCTCCGGATGGTCCATGGCGTGCAGCAGGGTTTCGCGGTCGAACACGTTGACGTTGATGTGATGGCCGCCCTGAGCGACATAGCCGTCGAGCATCCCCACCAGATTGGCGATCCGCTCCCCCTCGGTCGGCCCCAGGGCGCTGGGCACGATGGTGAAGGTGTAGGAGATGCCGTCCTGGGCATGGGCGTAGGGCAGCTTCGCCACCGAGGCCATGGAGGCGATGGCCCCCTTGTGGTCGCGCCCATGCATCGGGTTGGCGCCCGGCGCGAACGGCTCGCCGGCCTTGCGGCCGTCCGGGGTGCTGCCGGTCTTCTTGCCGTAGACCACGTTGGAGGTGATGGTCAGCACCGACTGCGTCGGCACCGCCTTTCGGTATGTTTGCTGCTTGCGCAAAGCGGCCATGAAGGTTTCGACCAGCCATATCGCGATGTCGTCGACCCGCGCGTCGTTGTTGCCGAACGCCGGATAATCACCCTCGATCGCGAAGTCGGTCGCCAGCCCGCGCTCGTCGCGGACCACCCTCACCGTGGCGTGCTTGATGGCCGACAGGCTGTCGGCGACCACCGACAGGCCGGCGATGCCGCAGGCCATGGTGCGCAGCACATCGCGGTCGTGCAGCGCCATCTCCAACCGCTCGTACATGTACTTGTCGTGCATGTAGTGGATGGCGTTCAGCGTGTTCATGTACGCCTTGGCCAGCCATTCCATCATCGGCACGAAGGCCGCGACCACCGCATCGTAGTCCAGCACCTCGGCGGCGATCGGCCGGTAGGCCGGGCCGATCTGCTCGCCCGACACCTCGTCGCGGCCGCCGTTGATAGCGTACAGCAGCGTCTTGGCGAGGTTGGCGCGGGCGCCGAAGAACTGCATCTGCTTGCCGATGCGCATGGCCGAGACGCAGCAGGCGATGCCGTAGTCGTCGCCCCAGTAGGCGCGCATCAGGTCGTCGCTCTCGTACTGTACCGAGCAGGTCCCGATGGAGGTTTCGGCGCAGAAAGCCTTGAAGCCTGCCGGCAGCTGCTCCGACCACAGCACGGTCAGGTTCGGCTCCGGCGCTGGGCCGAGGTTGTTCAGGGTGTGCAGCACGCGAAAGCTGCTCTTGGTGACCAGCGTCCGGCCGTCCTGCGCCATGCCGCCGATGCACTCGGTCACCCAGGTCGGGTCACCGGAGAACAACTGGTCGTATTCCGGCGTGCGCAGGAAGCGGACCATGCGCAGCTTGATGACGAACTGATCGATCAATTCCTGGGCCTGCGCTTCGGTCAGCGTGCCGTCGCCAAGGTCGCGCTCGATGTAGACGTCGAGGAAGCTGGAGACGCGGCCCAGCGACATGGCCGCCCCGTTGGCCTCCTTCACCGCCGCCAGATAGGCGAGGTAGGTCCACTGCACCGCCTCGCGCGCCGTCGCCGCCGGGCGGGTGATGTCGAAGCCGTAGGAGCGGGCCATGGCGACCAGTTCCTCCAGCGCCTTGATCTGCTCGGCGATTTCCTCGCGCAGGCGCAGGGTTTCCTCGTCGATGCGGTCGAGGTCGAGCGAGGCGAGCTGGTCCTGCTTATCCGCGATCAGCCGCGCGCCGCCGTACAGCGCCAGCCGGCGATAGTCGCCGATGATACGGCCACGGCCATAGGCGTCCGGCAAGCCGGTGATGACGCCGGACTTGCGGCAGCGCAGCATCTCATCGGTATAGACGTCGAAGACGCCGTCGTTGTGGGTCTTGCGCAGCCGGGGGAACACCTCCTCCAGCTTGGGTGACGGGGTGTAGCCGTAGGACTCCAGGCCGTTCTTGACCATGCGCCAGCCGCCGAACGGCATGATGGCGCGCTTCAAGGGCTTTTCGGTCTGCAGGCCGACGATCAACTCCAACTCGCGGTCGATGTAGCCGGGGGCGTGGGCGGTGATCGACGAGAGAACCTCGGTATCGGCGTCGAGCACGCCGCCCTTGGCGGCGCGTTCCTGCTTCAAGAGGTCGCTGACCTTGGTCCACAGGGCGGTGGTCCGGCCGGTCGGGCCGGCGAGGAAGGCGGCGTCGCCCTCGTAGGGGCGGACGTTGTTGACGATGAAGTCGCGGACGTTGACCTCGCGCTGCCAGACACCGGGCGCGAAGCCCCGCCACGGTTGCGTTGCTGTCAGGTCGGCGAGCTTTTCCGGGATCAGGGTGTCCATCATGTCACCTTCGGAATGGGTTCAGATCTCGCCGCCGGCCATGGCGGCGCGGGCTGGGTGCAGGGCCGGCTGGCTCGGGCGCTCGACCCAGGCGATGCGCAGGACGTTGGTCGAGCCCGGCATGCCGAACGGCACGCCGGCGGTAACCACCAGACGCTGCCCGTCATCGGCCAAGCCGTGGGCGTAGGCCAGCCGCGCGGCCTTGTGCACCATGTCCGAGAAATTCTGCACGTCCTCCGTCAGGACGCTATGCACGCCGTAAGCCAGCATCAACCGGCGCGACGCGGCGACGCTGGAGGTCAGGCAGAGGATCGGCAC
>DASPMK010000386.1:0-8863 GCA_035627075.1 Azospirillaceae bacterium | reverse complement strand
CCGGCTGGTTCTCAACGGCCACCGCAAGAGCCCCCGCGGTGGCCGTTTTTTGTTGCGCGGACGAATCGGTCGTCAGTGGGTGATGAGGGTGAGGACGGCACGGCTTCGACCGCCGGGCCGGAATGCCTGCCGGGCGTCTGGACTCCTTTGGGCGGGGACTGATCCTAGCCCTCCGGATCGTCGTCGTGCAGCCAGTTGGTGATCTTGAGGGAGAGCAGCAGCAGGACGAAGACGATGGCGTTGGCCATCACGATGAAGGCCATCATCTCCCACTTGGTCATGGCGGTGAACAGCGCCCGCCAGACGTTCAGCGACTCCAGATAGGCCACCAGCGCCAGGGTAGCGGCGCCCACGAGCAGAAGCGCCGCGAAGAAGGCGCGCTTGACCAAAGGGCGATGCCGGCAGACGAAGGGCTTGAGCCTCATCGGCGTTATCCCAGGACGCAGGAGTCCTCCACTATGCGACGGCGGCGCGGTGTCGGGAAGCCCCTCTTACGGCGTCCGGGCCGCCATCAGGCGGCGTTGCGCCCGGTCGAGTCGAGAATGGCCAGAAGGCGTTCCCGGAGATCGCGCATCTGCGCCGTCACCACGGCGGCGCGGGATTCCAGGTCGGCGGCCAGGATCTGGGTTTCATGGGCGTCGGACGAAACCTGGACGATCCGTTCGGACACTTCGGCAGCACCGGCGGCGGCGGTGCCGGCGCTGCGGCTGATCGACTCGGTGGCCGCACCTTGCTCGGTCACCGAGGAGGAGATGGCGCCGGCGATGAAGTCGATGCGGTGGACTACCGACTGGATTTGCTCGATATCGCTGATCACCCGCCCGGTGGCGCCCTGCACGGCGGCAATCTGCGAGGTGATCTGATCGGTGGCCTGGGCGGTCTGGTTGGCGAGCGCCTTGACCTCCGCCGCCACCACGGCGAAGCCGCGCCCGGCCTCACCGGCGCGGGCGGCCTCGATGGTGGCGTTCAAGGCCAGAAGGTTGGTCTGGCCGGCGATGGCGGTGATCAGGTCGGCGGCCACGCCGATGTTGCGCGCGGCCTTGGTCAGGTTGGCCATGGCGATGCGGGTCTGTTCGCCCTGATCCACGGCGTCACGGGTGATGCCGGCCACCTCGGACATCCGGCAGCCTATGTCGCGGGCCGATTCCGCAAGCTGTTCGGTGGCGCCGGCCACCTCCCGCACGCTGGCCGTCGTCTCATGGGCGGCCTCGGCCACGCCGGTGGCCTGGGTGCCGGTGCGCTGGGCCGCGGCGCTCATGCCCTCGGCCAGTTCGGCGATGCCGGCGGCTTGGCGCATCACGGTGCTTACCGTCGACTGCACCTCGGACTCCAGCGAATCGGAAAGCGCCTGGAGCATGCTCTGGATTTCCTCCTTGCGCCGACGCTCGATCACCTCCTCCTCGGCCTTCAGACGCTCCATTTCCTCGGCGTTGCGGCGAAACACCTCGATGGCGCGGGCCATGGCACCGATCTCGTCTGTCCGGTTCTGGCCGGGAATGCGCGACTGGCGATCGCCCGAGGCCAGCCGGCCCATCGCCTCCTCGATCAGGGCCATCGGCCGGGTGATGGAGCGCACCAGCATCAGGCTCAAGCCAAGGAACACCGTCAGGATGGCCAGTCCGGCGATGATCACCATATACTGGGTTTCCGCGCGCACCCGGTCCTTGACGTCCGCAGCCTCGGCCATGCCATCGCGGGCGAAGTGGAAGAGATCGCCGAAGCTGGGGGCCAATCCATCGAGAAGGCCGCTCAGCGCCATCATCTCGCCGTCGAGGGCGACGGTCGTCTCGGCCAGCCGGCCGAAGTCGTTGCGGTAGCTCTTGACCAGCCGGGCGAGCCTCGTCCGCGTCTCGGTGTCCAGCATCGAGCCGTCCAGCGCCAGATCGAATTCGTTATAGGCTTTCTTGTGATAGCGCAGGAATTGCTCGTCGCTGTAGATGATGAAGTCCTTCTCGTGCTGGCGCAGGACCAGCACGCGGGCGGGCAGGTCACCGAGCATCGCCTGCGGCCACGTCTTCAACTCCTCCTCCACCGCCGCGACCGAAGCACGCAACGCGCCGCGCAGTCCCGACCGATCATCCAGGCCAAGGGTCCGCGCCAGTTCCCGCACATGGGCGAACTGCTCGGTGGCGGCGATCAGGCCGGCAGCGATACCGTCCACCTCGTTGGCCGCATCAAGGGCGGCGGGGTGGTTGCGGATGCCGCCCACGCCGGCCTTGAGCGCTTCGGTCGCCGCCTCGAAGGCGCGGGCCTCTTCCAGATCCCGGGTCTGGAGGAAGCGCTGGGCGTGAAAGCGCATCTCGCCGACCCGCCGTTCCACCAGGGCGGCCCGTTCCACGAGGCTGGAATAGCTGGCCAGGCGCGTTGTGGCTTCCTCGATCCGCCGCTCACCGCCCAGGAACAGGACGGCGGTCAGCGTCACGGCGGCCAGCGCCACCGCCACCATCAAGGCGATGCGAGTGACGATGGACAGGCGCGCCAGGGGGCCGGTTCGCTCAGCCCCCGATATCGCGAAACCTGCCTTGGCTCTTTCAGGTATGTCGAAAAGGGAATTGGAAAAGGTGCAGTCGACCATTCGATGCCCCAACATCAAATGAGCCGCAGCAATTTGTCATCGCTGGGCCCAGGACTTGCCCGAAATCGTTCAGGTGGCCGGACCTTAGCCGAGTTCCATTTCCATCGGGGGTGAATTAATTATTGCGTAGCGGTTACCGATTGGCGACGGCAAGGACGACCAGGGAAGAGCAGGTCCGATATGGTGGAGTTGACCCCGCAATTATTGCTGCGTGCCTACGCCGCCGGTATTTTTCCGATGGCGGAGAGTGCCGATGCCGACGACCTCTATTGGTTCGACCCGGAAATGCGCGGCATCCTGCCGTTGGAAACCTTCCACATACCCCGGCGGCTGCGGCGGACGGTGCGCCAGGGGGCGTTCGAGGTGCGGGTCGACCACGCCTTCCCCCAGGTGATCGAGCTGTGCGCCGCGCCCGTACCTGAGCGGCCCAAGACCTGGATCAACCCGGAGATCGTTCGTCTCTACGATGGGCTTCACCACGCCGGCTATGCCCACAGCGTGGAGTGCTGGCGGGACGGGCGGCTGGTGGGCGGGCTCTACGGCGTGGCGCTCGGCGGCGCGTTTTTTGGCGAAAGCATGTTCAGCCGCGAGGTCGACGCCAGCAAGGTGGCGCTGGTCCATCTGGTGGCCCGGCTGAAGGCCGGCGGCTTCGCCCTGCTCGATGCCCAGTTCGTGACCAAGCACCTGTCCCAGTTCGGCGCGGTGGAGATCCCGCGCCTCGACTACCGGCGGCGTCTGGCCGACGCGCTGGTTCGTCCGGCCGATTTCACCGGCGTCGATCAGGCCCGCTCGTTGGCGAAATTGCTGGACGATCAGCGCTCGCCGCAGCCGACAACCCAGACGTCGTAGACGGGATGCTCCAGCGCCGAGAGTGCCGGGCTGGAGGCGAACATCCAGCCGGAGTACAGCGCCACCGCCGCCTCACCCGGCTTTTCCTCGTTCACTTCCAGGAATACCGCCGATTCGGGCGGTTCGATGGGCGGGGTCTGGCGGCAGGAGCGCACGGTGATGCGCAGGGTGCCGAAGGCCAGCGTCTGGTTTACCGGCGCCTCGAAAGTCCATACCCGCGCCGTCACCTTGTCCAGTCCTTGGAGCAGGGCACTGGCACGGGTTTCCATCGCCTGGGGGGGCAATGCCCAAGCCGCCTGCGGCGTTATCGCCCAGACGCAACCCGCCGATCCGAGAAAAGCCAAGACCAGAGCTGCCGCATGCCGAATCACTGGGAAACCCCCGCCCGATGGAGACGGCGATTATCTAGTCCCTTCCGGCGGCCCGGTCCAGGCTTGCGAACGACCGATCAGTAAAGGCCACGCTGGCGCGGCGGCCGGATGACATTCTGGTTGGGACTCGACCCGGTGCCGGCATCGTTTCTTTCGGGCAGGCTGAAGGCCCCCTGGTCGTCGGACAGCCCCCCTTTCTCGGCGTCGTCGACGGCGGCACCGCCCGTAGCCCCGGCCGTCCCGCCGACCACCGCCCCCACCGGCCCGCCGACGACGGCCCCGGCCGCCGCCCCACCCAGACCGCCGGTGGCGGACTTCTGTTCCATGGTTTCGCCGCAGCCGGCCAGCATCAGGCCAGCCCCCAGCATCCCAAGGGTCAGGGCACGCATGGGTTCTCCCTCCCGGTTGCTTTCAACATCCGGAAGGGGAACACGAGCGGAGCCGCAAGGTTCCGGGAGGGGGATTACTGGCTCAAAAGGCCGCCGGAAGGCTTGGCGCCGGGCTGTGCCGGGGGGGCGCTGGGCGCGGGAGCGCCGCCGCCTTCACCGCCCGACTTGCCCATGCTCTGCAAGCTGAAGATCACCTGCCCCAGGAGCTGTTCGATACCGGGGGTGGACTGGGTGTACTCGATCCGGCCGCCGGCCGGGATCATGTCGGGATCGCCGCCGGGTTCCAGCGCCATGTACTTGCCGCCCAGCAGACTTTCGCTGGCGATCAGCGCCACGGTATCCTTGGGCAGCTTGATGTTGGGATCGACCGACATCCGCACGACCGCCAGATAGGTTTTGGCGTCGAGCGTCTGGGAAACCACCGTGCCCACCTTGACGCCGCTGATGCGCACATCGCTGCCGTTTTGCAGGCCGCCGACCGAGGAGAAGTTGGCGGTGACCTCGTAACCCTTGACGGCGCTGAGGTCGGAACTGGTGTAGGCGAACACCAGGAAGAAGCCGGCCACGAGAAGCACCACGGCACCGAGCACCGTTTCGATCACGTTCCTGCGCATGGGGGATTCAGTCTCCGGGGGACCCGAGTCGTCGGGGCGCGGCGTTCAGGATTGAGGCGCCGCGCCCGATCGGTGCTTCCCTTGTTGGCCCTTAAGAGGGCGTCCAGGCCTCGTAATCGCCGGTGGCCTTGGAGCGCTGGCCACCCTTGAGCGGGTGTCCGGGCGGCCGGTAGGCCTCCAGCGTACCCGACAGGTTGCGGGTGTGCGGCTTTTGCCATTCCTGACGGAACGGGCTGTTGACCGGCAGCGGCTCCTTGTGGGTGTGGTGCAGCCAGCCGTGCCACTCCGGCGGCACTTTCGAGCTGTCGGGCTCGCCGGCATAGATGACCCAGCGCCGTTGGCGCCGGCCGGCGGGCGTGCTCCGCTCGCGGTAATATTCATTGCCGAAGCTGTCGGAGCCGATCTTCACACCCTTACGGCTGGTGAAGAACCGGATGTAGATGTTCGACAGTCGGGTGATAAGAGGAAGCTTTTCGCTCATGGCGGCATCCGTCCGGGTGAGCCCAGGGGCGTCTTTTTTTGAAGCGCTGCAATATGCCACTTGAGGGGCGCCTCGTCCAGACCAAGCGGCACGCGATCCCCGCCCTGGCCCCCCGATGACACCTTTTACGCCGATTCGGGATGGGATAACCGCCCTGTGGATAAGGTGGGCAAGTTCTTAACGCTGCTCGGCGCCACGCCGTTTTCGACCTCTTCGCGGTGGAAAACAACATTGTGTGCACCATCGAGTGTCAACCCCTAAATGCTGTTGCAAGCGCACATCTAGTAGCGGTATCCCATTCCGACGCCACCATATGGGGCCTGTCCATTGAAGACGGCTCCGGCGTTCATCAGGTCAGGACGAGAATTCAAGGAGCGCTGGGACATGCGGATTGAGCGTCGTTTCACGATCGAAGGGCGGGACGCCTACGAGGGCGTGGAGTTCCGCCGGACTTCCAGTGAGATCCGCAATCCCGATGGCTCGGTCGTGTTCCAGGCCGCCGACATCGAGGTGCCCGCGACGTGGAGCCAGGTGGCTTCCGACGTGCTGGCGCAGAAGTATTTCCGCAAGGCCGGCGTGCCGGCGGCGCTGAAGTCGGTTGAGGAGAACACCGTTCCCTCCTGGCTGTGGCGCAAGACCGCCGACGAGGCGGCGCTGGCGGCCCTGCCGGCCGAGCAGCGCAGCGTCGGCGAGTCGTCGGCCCGTCAGGTGTTCGACCGCATGGCCGGCACCTGGACCTATTGGGGCTGGCAGGGCGGCTATTTCGACGGGGAGGCCGACGCCCGCGCCTTCTACGACGAGATGCGCTACATGCTGTGCTGCCAGATGGTGGCTCCCAACAGCCCGCAGTGGTTCAACACCGGCCTGCATTGGGCCTATGGTATCGACGGCCCCGGGCAGGGCCATTTCTACGTGGATTTCAAGACCGGCGAGCTGACCGCCTCGCAGTCGGCCTACGAGCATCCGCAGCCGCACGCCTGCTTCATCCAGTCCGTCGCCGACGATCTGGTGAACGAGGGCGGCATCATGGACCTGTGGGTCCGCGAGGCGCGCCTGTTCAAGTACGGCTCGGGCACCGGCTCCAACTTCTCCCGCCTGCGCGGCGAGGGTGAGCGGCTGTCGGGCGGCGGCAAGTCGTCGGGCCTGATGAGCTTCCTCAAGATCGGCGACCGCGCCGCCGGTGCCATCAAGTCGGGCGGCACGACGCGGCGCGCCGCCAAGATGGTCACCGTCGATCTCGACCACCCCGACATCGAGAACTACATCGACTGGAAGGTGATCGAGGAGCAGAAGGTCGCAGCATTGGTGTCCGGCTCCAAGCTCTCCGCCAGGCATCTGGGCGCCGTCATGGCCGCCTGTCAGGTGGGCGAGGGCGAGGACCGCTTCGATCCCAAGAAGAACAAGGACCTGCGCAAGGCCATCCTGGCCGCCCGTTCGGTGCTGATCCCGGAGAACTATGTCCAGCGCGTGATCCAGTTCGCGCGCCAGGGCTTCACCGAGATCGAGTTCCGCACCTATGACACCGACTGGGACTCGGAAGCCTACCTGACCGTTTCCGGCCAGAATTCGAACAACTCGGTGCGCATCACCAACAGCTTCATCGAGGCGGTCCTTGAGGACGGCCCGTGGAACCTGATCCGCCGCACCGACGGCAAGGTCGCCAAGACCATCAAGGCCCGCGACCTGTGGGACAAGATCGGTCACGCCGCCTGGGCTTGCGCCGATCCGGGCGTGCAATACGACAGCACCATCAACGAGTGGCATACCTGCCCGACCTCGGGGCGCATCAACGCCTCGAACCCGTGCTCGGAATACATGTTCCTGGACGACACCGCCTGCAATCTGGCGTCCTTGAACCTGATGCAGTTCCGCCGCGAGGACGGCACCATCGACATCGAGGCGTTCGAGCACGCCTGCCGGCTGTGGACCGTCGTGCTGGAAATCTCCGTGCTGATGGCGCAGTTCCCAAGCCGCGAGATCGCCCAGCTTTCGTATGACTTCCGCACGCTGGGCCTGGGCTACGCCAACCTGGGCGGCCTGCTGATGGCCTCGGGCCTGCCGTACGACTCGAATGAGGGCCGGGCGCTGGCCGCGTCGCTGACCGCCATCATGACCGGCGTGTCCTACGCCACCTCGGCCGAGATGGCCGAGGAGCTGGGCACCTTCAAGGCGTTCGACCAGAACCGCGACCAGATGCTGCGGGTGATTCGCAATCATCGCCGCGCCGCCCACGGCCTGACCGGCGGCTATGAGGGCCTGTCGGTAATGCCGGTGCCGCTGGTGGCCGCCGACTGCCCGGACCACAACCTGGTCGAAGCCGCCCGTCGCGCCTGGGACCGCGCCCTGGCTTTGGGCGAGACGCACGGCTTCCGCAACGCCCAGGCCACGGTGATCGCGCCCACCGGCACCATCGGTCTGGCGATGGACTGCGATACCACCGGCATCGAGCCCGATTTCGCGCTGGTGAAGTTCAAGAAGCTGGCCGGCGGCGGCTACTTCAAGATCATCAACCGCGTGGTGCCGGAAGCCCTGGCGACGCTGGGCTATGCGACGGCTGAGATCGAGGACATCATCGAGTACGCCGTGGGCACCGGCACCCTGAAGGGCGCGCCCGGCATCAACCACGACACCTTGAAGGCCAAGGGCTTCACCGACGAGGTGCTGGAGAAGCTGGAAGCCTCGTTGGGCAGCGCCTTCGACATCAAGTTCGTCTTCAACCGCTGGACCCTGGGCGAAGAGTTCTGCACCGGCGCGCTGGGCATCCCGGCCGCTCAACTGAACGACTTCGGCTTCGACCTCTTGTCGCACCTGGGCTTCTCTCGTGCCGAGATCGAGGCCGCCAACACCTACTGCTGCGGCGCCATGACCCTGGAGGGCGCGCCGCTGTTGAAGGACGAGCACCTGCCGGTGTTCGACTGCGCCTCCCCGTGCGGCCGGATCGGCAAGCGCTACCTGTCGGTCGAGGCCCACATCCGCATGATGGCGGCGGCCCAGCCGTTCATCTCCGGCGCCATCTCCAAGACCATCAACATGCCGAACACGGCGACGGTCGATGAGTGCAAGGACGCCTACATGCTGTCCTGGCGCCTGGGCGTGAAGGCCAACGCGCTGTACCGCGACGGCTCCAAGCTCTCCCAGCCGCTCCAGGCGGCGGTGCTGGAGGACGAGTCGGACGAGGACAGTTCGACACTGGAGCGCATTCTGGAAGCTCCCAACGCCGCCCGCGCCCCGATGGTGGCCGAGCGTATCGTCGAGAAGGTGGTGGAGCGCGTGCTGAAGGCCCAGCGCGAAAAGCTGCCGCACCGTCGCAAGGGCTATACCCAGAAGGCCATCGTCGGCGGCCACAAGATCTACGTGCGCACCGGCGAGTACGAGGACGGTCGCCTGGGCGAGATTTTCATCGATATGCACAAGGAAGGTGCCGCCTTCCGCTCGCTGATGAATAACTTCGCCATCGCGATTTCCATCGGCCTGCAATACGGCGTGCCGCTGGAGGAGTTCGTCGAGGCCTTCACCTTCACCCGCTTCGAGCCGTCGGGCTCGGTGCAGGGCAACGACGCCATCAAGATGGCGACGTCGGTGAT
>DASPMK010000385.1:0-2951 GCA_035627075.1 Azospirillaceae bacterium | reverse complement strand
TGTTGGTGAAATTGATGGTGTCGTTGCCGACGCCGCCCGCAACATACACCTGCGGACCGCTCAGGGTGACCATGTCATCGCCCTGGCCGGCATAGATTGTCGCAACGCCCCAGGAGGTCGAGATGGTGTCATCACCCGTGTTGCCGTAGACGAGCGCAGAACCGCCAGCGGCATAGATGTCATCATTACCCTGGCCACCATAGACGGTGATGGTGCCCCAATTGTACTCGACGGTGTCGTTGCCCTGGTTGCCATAGACGATAGCGACGCCGTCCTGGAGCCCGACGCTGTCATTGCCGGCCCCGGCGGTCACGGTGTGGACGCCCTCGTTGAGGACAAGCGTGTCGTCACCGGCGCCGAGATCGAAATCTCCGGTCACGTTGTCATTGGACAGATCGGAGATGATCCAATCGTTGCCGTCGCCGCCAAGGATGGTGTAGCTGCCATCGTAGAGCTTGAACGAGTCATCGCCCGCGCCGAGGTCGACGAAAGCGCTACCGGACGTCGCATAGACCGAGTCGTTGCCCTCGCCGCCATAGATGGTGGTCAGACCGGCGCCAGCCTCGATGGTGTCATCGCCGGTGCCGCCATCGATGTACTTGTTGCCGATGCCGCCCCAATAGATGTCGTCACTGCCGTCACCGCCGAGGATGGTGGCGCTGCCGCTATCGATCTCCATCGTGTCGTTGCCAGCGCCGCCATAAACGACGTGGATGCCGGAATAGAGATCCACACTGTCGTTGCCCTCGCCACCGTAGACGGTGCTCCGGTTCAGGAAACTGATCTCGACCGTATCGTTGCCCGAGAAGCCGTAGACCAGATAATCGCCGGCACCGGGACCAGTGAGATCGTCGTTGACGTTTGCGCCGCCAAGAATGGTTTGAACTGCCATGGAACTCCCCTGATGCATCCTCGCCGCCCTTGCGGCGTAGAAATCCATCGCGGACTCTAATGCGAAAGGGAGGTATTGGCAAACGCGAAAGGGCTAAGAAACGCCCCCAAAATGTCATAGGGCACGGGCACCTCGGCCCCTTGCCCCCCCCAATGCGCGGGAACGAAAATCGCTGCGGCGGCGTTGACCGGCCTGAGCGGGCATCATGAGTGGATGCCGTGCTTCCATACCTCCCTGCCAACTCAAAGGCCGGCGTCTTTCGACGCCGGCCTTTTTTTCTGCCCGTGCAGAGAAGCCCCGCCGGGCGGCAAGGTTTGATCAGACGCGGCCGGTTGCGGCGCTGTCGGTGCTGGTCAGGCCGAGTTGCGAGGCGGCGACCACGGCGCGGGTGCGGTTGTTGACGTTGAGCGCCTTCAGAATCGCGGTGACGTGCAGCTTGACCGTGCCTTCGGCCAGTTGCAGCACACGGGCGATCTCCTTGTTGGATTTGCCCTGGCCCAGCAGCGTCAGCACCTCGCGCTGGCGCGGGGTGAGGAAGCTGGCGGCGTTCTCGGCGCTGATCGGCGGGGCGCTGTCGAACCCCGACGCGCCGCTGAGCGACTGCTCGAGCAGTGCCGGCGGCAGATAGACGCCGCCCGACAGAACCAGCTTCAGGGCGCTCAGCATCACCCGGCTGGACGAAGTCTTGGGAATGAAGCCGGCGGCGCCGAGATTGACCGCTTGCAGCACGTTGCGCCGGTCGTCCGAGGCCGAAAGCACGATGATCGGCACGGATTGCGGCAGGCGCTCGCGCAAGGCCTGCAGGCCTTCAGCCCAGGTCATACCCGGCATCGCAAGGTCCATCAGGACGATGTCGATGTCGTCCTCGGCCTCGGCGACGGAGAGTGCCTGCGGATAGTCGCTCGCCTCGACGATGGTGACGGTGTCGTCGAGCTGCTCCAGAACGTGACGTAAACCGTCGCGGAACAACTCGTGGTCGTCAGCGATCAGGATCTTCATGACCTTTACCCCCACCAACATCGCATGACCTTAGCAAGGACGCTAAATCGGATTGGACAGTCGCGAAGATAGCTCATCGCCAAAAAGAAAGGAAACCCCCTCGGGAAACGCGAAAGAGGTACCCAAGTACGATTTTTCTACGAAATCCTAGGGTTTGGGCAGCCTCATACCATGGTCATAGGCCGTTTTCACCTGGCGGTTGCCTACCGACCAGGCGGTTCGAATGTATCCGGCGAAACCAGCATTCCCCGATTATTTTTCGGCGTTTTGAGTGGGCAGCGAAGTGGCCATACTGGCGCCAAGCCACCACTAAGCCACCGCCACCGCGCAGCGCCGCCGCTCCAGCCGTCGCAGCAGCAAAGCCAGCACGATGTTGACGCAGCCCGCCCCCGTGAGGAGCAGCGGCGCCGCCTGCCAGCCGCCGACATAGGCGACCAGCGCCGCCATCACCGGCGGCCCCAGGAGCTGGCCGATGCTCGAGCCCTGGACGACGAAGCCCGCCACCGTCGACACCAAATCCGGGCGGGGGGCGAAGCTCGGCGCGATGCCGAAGATGGTCGCCGGGATGAAGCCGCCGACGAACGAGAAGGACAGGGCCAGGGCGTAGCGGGCCCAGACCGGCAGCGCGTCGGAAAAGATGCCCAACGACGACAATGCCATCGTCGTGCAGCCGATCATGATCAACCCCCAGCGCGGCACCCCCTGGCGGGCAAGCCAGCCGCCGGCGATGTTGCCCGGCGCGTTCATCAGCACGCCGAAGGCGGACAGCAGGATGGCGGCGGTGAGGCCGATCCCCTGACGCTCGACCAGGAAGGTGGGCAGGAAGCCGAACACGGCCATGAAGGTCGAGGAATAGAAGCCGAACATCGCGGCACACAGCCACGCACCGGGCTGAGCCAGCACTTCCCGGAAATCGCCGAGCAGGCGGCTGCCCTGCGGCCGCGCCGGGGGCGGGCGGAGGCCGCGCGTCTCCCAGCCCAGCACCAGGGCCAGCCCGGCGCTGGCGACCGCGGCCACCACCCAGCCGGCGTTCCAGCCCAGCAACGGCAGCAGGAAGGGG
>DASPMK010000384.1:0-12724 GCA_035627075.1 Azospirillaceae bacterium | reverse complement strand
CCTCCAGGTCGGATGGCGACTTGTCGGCGGAGATGATGACCTGGCGGTTCTGGTCCACCAGCGCGTTGAAGGTGTGGAAGAACTCTTCCTGGGTGGAGTCCTTGCCGCTGATGAACTGAACATCGTCGATCATCAGCACGTCCACCGAGCGGAACTGCTGCTTGAAGGCCATCGTGTCCTTGTACCGGAGCGCCCGGATGAACTGGTACATGAACTTCTCGGCCGACAGGTACAGAACGCGGCGCTGCGGATACTTCTTGCGGATGGCCCAGGCGATGGCGTGCATCAGGTGGGTCTTGCCCAGGCCGACGCCGCCGTACAGGAACAGCGGGTTGAAGGTGACCTGGGTGGCTTCGGCCACGCGATGCGCGGCGGCGTAGGCCAGCTCGTTCGGCTTGCCCACCACGAAATTCTCAAACGTGAAGCGCGGGTCGAGCGGCGCCGTGATGTCGAGTCGGTCGTCCGACCCGGCAAGGGGGAGGTCGGCCCCGGCCGCCGAGGCGCCACCGGCCGGAATCGCCGGCTCCAGCCCGCCAGCCTCGGAGGCGTGCCCGGAAGCGTCATTCCCGGAGTAGGCGGCGGCCATCGGCGCATCGGCCGGAACCGCGGCGGGGGCAGGTCCCGGCGCCCGATTCGGCTGCGCCACGACGATCTCGACGGACTGGACCTCGGGATTCTCCACCGCCCACAGCGTGCGGATGCGGTCGGCGTAGTGGGTGCGCACCCAATCGCGCATGAAGCGGGTAGGGACGACGATGCACACTTCGCCGCCACGCATGCCCGACAGCGTCAGCGGCCTCAACCAGTTGCGAAACGCCGTCTCGCCGACCTCATCCTTGAGGCGGCCGCGCACACGCGCCCACTCCTGATCCAAAGCCGCGCTGACCGACATACGCTGCCCCCCGCCCTCATCCCCGCAAAGCGGCTCACGCCGAGTCCCGGTGCCGCCGAACAATCCTGCGGCCTTCATCGTTCCCCGATCTCCGTCCGCATATGCCTTCCGCCACCATCCGCTCAAAATCGCGGCCCGTCTTCGCAGGCCGTCAACCGTTCATTTGGCACGGGTTCCGATTTCCCCGGCCGCCTCACTAAAGCGACAAAAAGCCCAGGAAAAGGCTCACCCTTTTCCAGTGAATTCGTCCATTTTTTCAAGCATTTCGGCGGCTGGGAAGATCAGTCGCATTCCAAGCTTCCAATTTCCCGAAATTTTTAGCCATTTTCTTGAAGTCGGGTATTTCAGCAACTTCTGATTATTAAAAACCAGCGCCGCCAACCGCCGACATTTGTAAAGTCTATCCACCGTCCCCTTGGATTGGCAACGGGACAGAATGAGAACGAGAAAAAAAGCAAATTTCGTTCGTTCGGAGACAACGTTTGGACAAACGCCACCAGCCAGGCGGAGAATAACTCCACCTATCCTCCCCGATCGAACGTGTAGACGAAAAGAAACGGCGGCCTTCCCTTGGGAAGGCCGACCGAAATAAGCCACGCTCTCACCAGGAGGTGCGGCTTTTTAATTAGCCCTGGAGGCCCTTGATACGGGCCGAAAGGCGAGACAGCTTGCGCGAGACCGTGTTGCGATGCAGCACGCCCTTGGAGACGCCGCGCATCAGCTCGGGCTGGGCTTCCTTGAAGGCCTCGGCGGCGGCGCTCTTGTCACCGGCGGCGAGGGCCATCTCGACCTTCTTTACGAAGGTGCGGATACGGCTGACGCGGGCGCGGTTGACTTCCGTGCGGCGCGCGGTCTGGCGGATGCGTTTTTCAGCGGACTTATGATTGGCCATAGCAAAACCTTCAACGGACTCTACCGGTCCCCACGAGAGCGCGCCTTATAACGCTCCCGCCTTTTCACGTCAAGAAGAAGAACGGCCGGCGGCCTGGGGTTTGACTCAAGACGCCGGCCGACTCGACTCAGCGATGCTTGAATTCGGGCTTGCGCTTTTCGCCGAAGGCGGCCATGCCCTCCTTCTGGTCCTCGGTGGCGAAGGTGGAATGGAACAGCCGGCGCTCAAAGCGCAGCCCCTCCTCCAGCGACACCTCGAACGCGCGGTTCACCGATTCCTTGACCATCATCGCGACAGGACGCGACAAGGACGCGATCTTCTCCGCCGTCTTGACCGCCTCGTCCACCAGTTCGGCGGCCGGAACGATGCGGCTGACGAGGCCGGCGCGCTCGGCTTCCTCGGCGCCCATCATGCGCCCCGTCAGGCACATCTCCATGGCCTTGGCCTTGCCCACGGCGCGGGTCAGGCGTTGCGAGCCGCCGGCGCCGGGCATGGTGCCGATGGTGATCTCGGGCTGGCCGAACTTGGCGGTATCGGCGGCCAGGATGAAATCGCACATCATGGCGAGTTCGCAGCCGCCGCCCAGCGCGAAGCCGGCGACCGCCGCGATGACCGGCTTGCGCACCTTGCTCGCCGTTTCCCAGTTGCGGGTGATGAACTGGGACTTGTAGACGTCCATGTAGGTGAACGACGCCATTTCCTTGATGTCGGCACCGGCGGCGAACGCCTTTTCCGAGCCGGTGATGACGATGGCGCCCACGGCGTCGTCGCCCTCGAAGGCGGCCAGCGCCTGCCCCAGCTCGGTCATCAGCGCGTCCGACAGGGCGTTCAGCGCCTTCGGACGGTTCAGCGTGATAAGGCCGACCGCGCCGCGGGTTTCGACCAGGATGGTTTCATACGACATGACTGTCGGTTCTCCCGATTATTGTGGGGTGAGGGTGAAGCGGACCAGCGTCCCTCCACCTGGAACGGCCCCCGGAAAGTCTATTTGCAGGATTTCGTCGTCGCGCTGGAAGCGACCTTCCCCCGCCGGCCGCCAGCCCAGTTGCGGCAGCGTCCGGGTATAGAAGGATGAAATGGCCGCCGCCGGCATGGCGCCCTTCGCGGCGGTCTGGATGAAACGGCTGCCCGGGTTGTCGAACACCACCGACAGGCCGTCCACGGCCTTAAGGCCGGGCATCAGCGGCAAATCGTCGATGCCGTCCACGAAGCCGCTCCCGGCGGCGGGCGCGGAGGACAGGACCGGAACCCCGGCGGCCACGATCAGGCCGGCGACGAGGCGGGCGGCGAAGACCGCCGCAAAGGGAGCCGAAAGGCGCTTCATGGGCCTTTCTCGTACATCACCGCTGGCGCCGGGGACAATAAAAAGTCGAACGCCCGGCCTGTACCATCCGTTCTATGCCGCCGGTTTTCGCCACATCGCAGTCACAACTCGGACATGCCTGCCCGGCGCGGTCGTACACGGCGAAGCGATGCTGGAAATACCCCAGTTCGCCCGATGCCTGGACGTAATCCTTGAGCGTCGAGCCGCCGGCCGCGATGGCCTCGGTCAGCACCCGCCGGATCGCCGCCACCAAAGGTTCGGCCTCGGCCCCGGCGCAGGTGGCGGCAACGCGTGTCGGCGCGATGCCGGCGTGGAACAGCGACTCGGATACGTAAATGTTGCCCAGCCCCGCCACCACCTTCTGATCCAACAGCGCCGCCTTGATCGGCGTCATCCGCCCGGCCAGCCGCGCCGACAGCGCGGCGGCGTTGAAATCGTTGCCCAAGGGTTCCGGCCCCAGGCCCGCCAGCAGCGGATGATCCGCCAGATCGGCCTCGGCGCACAGGTCCATCAGACCGAATCGGCGGGCGTCGTTGAAGGTGATGACGCCGCCGTCGTCGGTTTCAAAAATAACGTGGTCGTGGGCCGCCGGTTCCGGGGCGGGCGCCTCGCGGATCACCATCCGCCCCGACATGCCCAAATGCCCGATCAGCACCGTCTGGTCGTCCATCCGCATCAAGATGTACTTGGCGCGGCGCCGGATGGTCAGCACCCGCCTCCCCGTCAGCCGTTCGGCGAATCGGTCGGGAAAGGGAATGCGCAGGTTGGGCCGCCGCGTCTCGACCCGGGCGAGCACGCGACCTTCCATGCGGCGGGCGAGACCGCGGCAGACGGTCTCCACTTCAGGCAATTCGGGCATGGTTCCGAGTCTATGGCCCCAACGGAGCGGAAAGGCAAATCCCAAAGCAGCCGCCCGCTGGCGTCCCCGCCCGCCCCACGCTATGTTGGCCGCCATGACCGAAAAACGTTCCCCCTCCTCCCCGTCCCCCAACGCCGCGTCTCCCAACGCCTCGTCCGATGACGCGCCCGAAGGCCACTGGTTCGGCTACCGCCCGGTGGACCCGAACGAGAAGGCGTCGATGGTGCGCGCCGTGTTCGACAGCGTCGCCGACCGTTACGACCTGATGAATGACCTGATGTCGGGCGGCATCCACCGGCTGTGGAAGTCCACGCTGATCGACATGATCAATCCCCAGCCGGGGATGACGTTGCTGGACGTGGCGGGTGGCACCGGGGACATCGCCTTCCGCTTCCTCGGTCGCGGCGGCGGGCGTGCCATCGTCTGCGACATCAACGAATCGATGGTCCGGGTGGGCCGCGACCGCGCCGTCGACCGGGGCACGCTGACGGGCGTGGACTGGATGGTGGGCGACGCGGAAAAGCTGCCCGTGGCCAGCCGCTCGGTCGACGCCTACACCATCGCCTTCGGCTTGCGCAACGTCACGCGCATCGACGAGGCGATCAAGGAAGCCCATCGGGTGCTGAAACCCGGCGGGCGGTTCTTCGTGCTGGAATTCAGCCGGGTGGTGGTGCCGGGCCTCAAGGAAATCTATGACCGCTATTCCTTCTCGGTCCTGCCGGTGATGGGCAAGCTGGTGGCGGGCGACGCCGAATCCTACCGCTACCTGGCGGAAAGCATCCGTCAGTTCCCCGATCAGGAGTCGCTGGTCAAGCGCATCCAGGCCGCCGGGTTCGGTCAGGTGCGCTACCGCAACCTGACGGGTGGCGTTGCCGCCATCCACTCCGGCTGGCGCCTGTGAGGCCCGCCGCATGATCCGTACCTTGCGCAACCTGTGGCGCCTGATGGGCATCGCCCGCATCCTGGCGCGCCACGACGCCCTGTTCGTCCACGAACTCGGCCCCGCCCTGCCCGGCGTGGCGCTGGTGGCGCGGCTGATGACCCGCAAGGGCGTGCCCGGCCGCCCCGGCCAACGTCTTGCCCGCGCCCTCCAGGAGATCGGCCCGACCTTCATCAAGCTGGGCCAGATGCTGTCCACCCGCCCCGATCTGGTGGGCGATCCCATCGCCGAGGATCTGTCGCAGCTTCAGGACCGGCTGCCGCCGTTCCCGGGGACGCAAGCCCGCGCCATCATCGAAGAGCAGCTGGGCGCCCCGATCACGGCCCTGTTCGCCGCCTTCGACGACGACGCGGTGGCCGCCGCCTCCATCGCCCAGGTCCACTTCGCGGTGACCGCCGAAGGCCGCGAGGTGGCGGTGAAGGTGCTGCGCCCGGGCATCGAGCCGGCGTTCCGCCGCGACATCGACCTGTTCTTCTGGCTGGCCGAACTGGCTGAGCGCACCCAGCCCGCCTTGCGCCGCCTGCGGCTGCTGGAGGTGGTGGAGGTGTTCGACCGCACCACGCAGCTGGAGATGGACCTGCGCATGGAAGCGGCGGCGGCGACCGAGCTGGCCGAGAACTTCCACGGCGACGAAACCTTCTACGTACCGAAGGTGGACTGGAACCGCACCAGCCGCCATGTGCTGACTCTGGAGCGGGTCCACGGCGTCAAGGTGGACGAGGTGGAGCGCATCCGCGCCGCCGGGATCGACCCCAACATGGCGCTGGCCCACGCCTCCGCCGCCTTCTTCAACCAGGTGTTCCGCGACGGCTTCTTCCACGCCGACCTTCACCCCGGCAACATGTTCGTCCGGGGCGACAGCACCATCGCGGTGGTGGACTTCGGCATCATGGGCCGGCTGGACCGCGCGACCCGCTATTATCTCGCCGACATGCTGCTGGGCTTCCTCAACGGCGACTACCGCCGGGTGGCGCTGGTGCATTTCGAGGCCGGCTTCGTGCCGCCCCATCATTCGCTGGAGATTTTCACCCAGGCCTGCCGCGCCATCGGCGAGCCGGTGCGCAACAAGGCGCTCAACGAAATCTCCGTCGGCCGCCTGCTGGCGCAGTTGTTCGCGGTGACCGAGCAGTTCGACATGCAGACCCAGCCGCACCTGCTGCTGCTGCAAAAAAGCATGCTGACGGCGGAAGGCGTGGGCCGCACGCTCAACCCCAACGTCAACATGTGGGAGCTGGCGCGCCCCTTGATCGAGGAGTGGATGCGCGAGCATCGCGGCCCCGAGGCGCGCATCGTGGACGAGGTGGAGAGCATGATCCGCGCCGTCCGCCGCCTGCCCGACGTGCTGCGCGAGACGGAGCGGGCGGCCAACCAGTTGTCCAACGGCGGCCTGCGCCTGCACCCGGAGTCGGTGACCGCCATCGTCGAAGGCCAATCCCGTCGCCGCCGGTCGGACCTGTGGCCGGTGTGGGGAGCCATCGTGGTGCTGACGGCGGCGGTCATCGCGGCGCTGGCGGTGTAACCCCCCCTCTTTCGTCATGCGCGGGCCTGATCCGCGCATCCGCGCTGGGCAACGGAGTGGTCACGGGGCGTGGATGGCCGGATCAAGTCCGGCCATGACGGCGGTGGGGACAACGCCCCTCAATAATAGGGCTCCCCCACCCCTTCCACCACGAACATCGCCCGCCCCATACCGTTGCGGATTGATGTACAGCAGCATATCGGGCTGGACCATGTTGGTTGGCCAGATCAGCCACTTGTAGAACTCCGCCCGCTCGGCCGTCCCGACATCCGGGGCCAGCCCCGCCGCCGGGTGGCGGTCGCACAGGTGCAGGCAGATCGCCGCCGAATCGAACAGTACGAGGTTGCCATCCACCAGCGTCGGTACCCGGCCGTTGGGATTCAGCACCAGATAGTCCGGTGATCGTTGCGGCGCCATGCTGGCGGTGCCCGGGCAATAGAACAGCTTGTACATCGAATCTCCACCATAAAACGGATTTTTGTCCGATATGGAGGACTTCATTCTTGAATCCCACCCACCCCCATGCCACACTGCGGGGCTCGTTCCACCGCCGGAGGCAGCCATGCGCGCCACTATCATACCAGTTTCACCTTTTTCCACCGCCCGGCGCGCAAGGCAACAACATCCCGGCGTTTCGCGTCAACTTCGTCAAGTAAGGCATATTTTCACAATAAAATCAACGATATGCCCGGCAACGCCGATGTCATTTCCGCGTAACCTCGCGTCAACTGGCGTTAACTCGCCCCCCTTTGCAACGCTTGTCACCACGGCAAAGAGGGAATATTTTTGATTTCACACAACAACCGTGATGCGTTAATCAACGCCCCCATGACGGACCTGTCCATCCTTCGGGAAAAGCGCATCCTGCTCGTCATCGCGGGCGGCATCGCGGCCTACAAGACCCTGGAACTGATCCGCCGCCTGAAGGAGCGCGGCTCATCCGTCCGCTGCATCCTGACCAAGGGCGGGGCGCAGTTCGTCACGCCGCTGGCGGTCCAGGCCCTGTCGGAGGAAAAGGTCTATCAGGACCTGTGGTCGCTGACCGACGAGTCGGAGATGGGCCACATCCGCCTGTCGCGCGAGGCCGATCTGGTGGTGGCCGCCCCCGCCACCGCCCACCTCCTGGCCCGCATGGCGCACGGTCTGGCCGACGACCTCGCCACCACCGCGCTGCTCGCCACCGACAAGCCGGTGCTGGTCGCTCCGGCGATGAACACCCAGATGTGGCTGAACCCCGCCACCCGCGACAACATGGCCCTGCTGGAACGGCGCGGCGTGCGCCGCGTCGGCCCCAACGCCGGCGATCTGGCCTGCGGCGAAGTCGGCGCCGGCCGCATGGCCGAACCCCACCAGATCCTGGAGGCCGTCGCCGCCTTCTTCGCGGAAAGCGCCGCCCCCAAGCCTCTGGCCGGGCGCCGCGCCGTGGTCACCTCCGGCCCGACGCACGAGCCCATCGACCCCGTGCGCTACATTGCCAACCGATCGTCGGGCAAGCAGGGCCACGCCATCGCAGCATCCCTGGCCCGGCTGGGCGCCGAGGTGACCCTGGTCACCGGCCCGACCCGCCAGCCCGACCCGGCGGGGGTGACGGTGGTGCCCATCGAGTCGGCGCGGGAGATGCTGGCCGCCTGCCTGGCAGCATTGCCCGCCGACATCGCGGTGTGCGCGGCGGCCGTGGCCGACTGGCGCGTGGCCGGCGAAGCCACCCGCAAAATCAAGAAGGAAGCCGGCAAGGGTCCGCCCACCCTGGAGATGGTGGAGAACCCCGATATCCTCGCCACCCTGTCGTCCGCCGGCGACCGCCGCCCGGCGCTGGTGGTGGGCTTTGCCGCCGAAACCGGCGACGTCGTCGCCTATGCCCGCGCCAAGCTGGGGCGCAAAGGTTGCGACTGGATCATCGCCAACGACGTGTCGCCGGGCACCGGCACCTTCGGCGGTGACGCCAATACCGTCCACCTGCTGCGCGGCCCCGACCGGGTGGAGGACTGGCCCCCCCTGCCCAAGACCGAGGTGGCGGCTCGTCTCGCCGCCGCCATCGCCGACCATTTCGGAGAAAATGAATGACCCTGAGCGTGCCCGTCGTCCGCTTGCCCCATGGCGAGGGGCTGGACTTACCGGCCTACGCTACCCCGGACGCAGCGGGGCTCGATCTGGCGGCCGCCGTGCTCCAGCCGGTGACGCTGCCGTCGGGCGGCCGCGCCCTGATCCCCACCGGCATCGCGCTGGCCCTGCCGCCGGGCTTTGAGGCGCAGGTGCGCCCGCGTTCGGGTCTGGCGCTGAAGCACGGGCTGACCGTGTTGAACAGTCCGGGTACCGTAGACGCCGACTATCGCGGCGAGGTCGGGGTGATTCTCGCCAACCTGGGCGACAAGCCGTTCGTGGTGGAGCGCGGCCTGCGCGTGGCCCAGCTCGTCATTGCCCCCGTTGCCCGCATCGACTGGCACCCCATCGACCGCCTGCCCGACACCGCGCGCGGCGACGGCGGTTTCGGCTCCACCGGCCTATCCCAGACGGCCAAGGGCTGAGGAGTTAAGAACATGCTGAGGATTTCCAAGAAGCTGATGTTCGCCATCGAGGCCGTGCTGGACATCGCCTACAACGCCGGTTCCGAGCCGGTGCAGTCCGGCGAGATCACGCGGCGCCAGGGCATCCCCAAGCGCTACCTGGAGCAGGTGCTCCAGCAGTTGGTGCGGGAAGGCATTCTGGCCGGCGTGCGCGGCCCGCGTGGCGGCTATCGCCTGGCCCGCGAGCGCCGCCGCATCACCATCGGCGAGATCGTCCGCGTGGTGCGCGCCATGGAAACCGCCGCCGATCCTATCGAGGACCCCGCCGGCTCCATCCTGGGCCATAAGGTGGTGCGCCCGATGTGGATGGATCTTCAAGAGGAATGCATGAAGCGTCTCGACCAAACCACCATCGAGGATCTCTGCCTCAAGGCCCGCCAGGCCGGGGTGGAAAGCGAGACCGAGAACCGCATCGATTTTACCATTTGATTTTCTACCGGCTCGACATAGAATACGTATCAACAGTGTGAAAATGGCGTTTGTACGGTTCTAGGAGGTAAAAATCATGGCGGCCGAAGCCCCCGAATTTCGCGGCAAGATCTACGACTCCATCATCGATACCATCGGCGCCACCCCGCTGGTGCGCCTGAAGCGTCTGCCGGCGGAGTACGGCGTGAAGGCGGACATCGTCGTCAAGCTGGAGTTCTTCAACCCGCTGGCCAGCGTCAAGGACCGCATCGGCCTGGCCATGATCGAAGCGGCCGAGCGTGAGGGCAAGATCGAGCCGAGCCGTACCACCCTGGTCGAGCCGACCTCGGGCAACACCGGCATCGCGCTGGCCTTCGTCGCCGCCGCCAAGGGCTACCGCCTGATCCTGACCATGCCGGAGAGCATGTCGGTCGAGCGCCGCAAGATGCTGAAGCTCCTGGGCGCCGAGATCGAGCTGACCCCGGCGGCCGAGGGCATGAAGGGCGCCATCCGCAAGGCAGAGGAGTTGCTGTCCACCCTGCCCAACGCCTTCATGCCGCAGCAATTCAAGAACCCGGCCAACCCGGAAATCCACCGCCGCACCACGGCCGAGGAAATCTGGCGCGACACCGACGGCAAGGCGGACATCCTGGTCGGCGGCGTCGGCACCGGCGGCACCATCACCGGCGTGGGCGAGGTCATCAAGGCCCGCAAGCCGTCGTTCCAGGTGGTGGCGGTGGAGCCGGAGGACAGCCCCGTCCTGTCGGGCGGCATGCCGGGTCCGCACAAGATCCAGGGCATCGGCGCCGGCTTCGTGCCGGACGTGCTGGATACCAAGATCGTCGACGACATCGTCCGCATCTCCAACCAGCGCGCCTTCGAAACCGCCCGCAAGATCGCCAAGCTGGAAGGCATTCCCGTCGGCATCTCCTCCGGCGCGGCCCTGGCCGCCGCCCTGGAAGTGGGCGCCAAGCCGGAGAACGAAGGCAAGTTGATCGTCGTCATCATCCCGTCGTTCGCCGAGCGCTACCTTTCCACCGCGCTGTTCGAAGGGCTCGACGCCTGACATTACGAAAGGGGGCTTGCCGCCCCCTTTCTCCCTCCCCCTTGGGCGATGTGCCGGTCGCGCATGGGGCGCCCGTCAAGACCTGCAAAAATAGCGCATACGCTGTTTCAAGAAACGGTGCAGTCTATTCCTCCCGGACCTGGGATTTATCCCAGGCCTCCCCTTATTTGGGAGGATAGCCATGGAGAAACAGCAGGTCTTTCAGGAAATTGAACAGACCTTCGGCTTTGTGCCGGGCATGTTCAAGACACTCCCAGACAATGTTCTGGAATCGGAATGGCAGTTGTTCAGGGCGATTCACCTGGACGATGAAACCATTCCCATGAAGTACCGCGAGCTGTTGGGCGTGGCCTTGGCGGCCGCGCTGGCTGATCCGTACTGCGCCATCTACCACACCGAAGTGGCCAGGTTGTGCGGCTGCTCCGACCAGGAAATCGAGGCCGCCATCGTCTACGCCAAGAATCTGGCCGGCTGGCGCACTTACATCAGCGGCAAACAGCCGGACCTGGAGAGCTTCCGCCAGGAAGTCCGCCAGGCCTGCGACCATGTCGCCCGGACCATGCAGAGCCAGCAACAGCCCAAGGCTGCTTAAGGAGCAAGGGCGAGGGGCTTGGCCCCTCGCCTCCGGGCCGGTATGCTGGCCCCATGGACTTCAGCGATTCCCAGATCGAGCGGTACGCCCGCCATATCATCCTGCCCGAGGTCGGCGGCACCGGACAGGCCAAGCTCCTGCAAGCCAAGGTGCTGGTGGTGGGCGCGGGTGGCCTGGGCTCGCCGCTCCTCCTGTACCTCGCCGCCGCCGGCATCGGCACCCTGGGCGTCATCGACGATGACGCGGTGGACCTGTCCAACCTGCAACGGCAGGTCATCCACGACACCCCCCATTTGGGCGTGGCCAAGGCCGACAGCGCCGCCGAGCGCATCCGCGCCATCAACCCCGACGTCGCGGTCGAGGTCCACAAGGCACGGCTGACCGCCGCCAACGCGCTGGAGCTGATTCGCCGCTACGACGTCGTCGCCGACGGCTCCGACAACTTCGCCACCCGCTTCTTGCTGAACGACGCCTGCTTCCTGGCACAGAAGCCGCTGGTATCGGCCGCCATCCTGCGTTTCGACGGGCAGGTTTCGACCTACAAGGCGCACCTGGGCGCCCCGCATCCCTGCTATCGCTGCCTGTTCCCCGAACCGCCGCCGCGCAACCTGATACCCAGTTGCTCGCAGGCCGGCGTGCTGGGCGCGCTGGCCGGGGCCATCGGCTCGCTCCAGGCAGTGGAAGTGGTGAAGGAATTGCTGGGGATCGGCGAAAGCCTGTCCGGCAGCCTGTTGATGATCGACGCCCTTTACCACACTTATCGCCGCATCACGGTCAAGCCGAACCCGGCCTGCCCGCTGTGCGGAACCACGCCCACCATCACCGACCTGTCGGCCCACGCGCCATGAGCCAATTGCTGTCCATCGTCGTCCATGCCGGCGGCTTCGACCGGGTTCATTACGCTCTGGTGATGGCCGCCGCCGCCGCCGCCATCGACCGCAAGGTCACCCTGTTCTTCACCGGCCGCGCCATCCCGGCGTTGCTGCCCGACGACGGCTGGCACCGGCTCGACCCGGCCGACGACGGTCGCAGCCCGGTCGAGCGTGACGCCTTCTTCACCTCCTCCGGCCTTGCCGGTTTCGAAGAGCTGCTGGAGGCCTGCGTGGCACTGGGGGTCACCATCATGATCTGTGAAATGGGCGTGCGCGCCCTGGGTCTTGCCGCCGATACCCGCTTGCGCGACGATGTCCCGGTCACGCCCGGCGGCATGGTGACCTTCCTCAACGAAGGCCAGCCCGGCGGCGCCACCGTCTTTATCTAACAGGTCCGATACCCTTGTCTCCCGTACTGATCCCGCCTGAAGTGGCGGCGCTGGTCTTGCTGGCCGCCTTGATGCACGCCTCGTGGGGCGCCTTGGCCAAGGGCGGCGGCAAGCCGGAGTTGGACGTGGCGCTGATGTACGGCGTCCAGACCCTGGTGGCCCTGGCGGCATTGCCCGCCCTGCCGTTGCCGGACCCGGCGTCGTGGCCGTGGCTGGGGACGGCGGTGGTGATCCACACCTTCTATGTCGGCTTCATCATCGCCGCCTACCGCGTCGGCGACCTGTCCCATGTCTACCCCATCATGCGGGGCACCCCGCCGCTGATGGTCGCCGCCGCCAGCACCCTGTGGCTGGGCGAGACGCTCGGCCCCTGGGCCTGGGCCGGCGTCGCCCTGATCTGCGGCGGC